>NZ_JAKMQQ010000007.1:0-104402 GCF_025771645.1 Campylobacter sp. IFREMER_LSEM_CL2256 | reverse complement strand
GAATATCCGAGTTTTAAAGCTCAAGCAAAAACTATAGATTATATAGATGATTTTAGCATTAAAGTAAGTGGCTTATTACCAAATTCCACTATTGATAAAATTACTGGAAGTAATGGAGTAAAAGCTAAAAAAGACAGCTTTAATGTTAATGATAAGGGTGAAGCTGTTTTAGAATTTAATGGTATTGGTGATTTTAGTGTTAAAGAACTTACTATTAAGTTTAGTTATACTAAACAAGGTAGCGTTAAAGAGGAACTTAATTTAGATAAAATCAAACTTTATCAATATAATCTACAAATACAGTCAAATCGAAATTGGTTTTACAATAAACTCAATGAACAATCTGAAATAAAAATTACTGGAGGACGATTAAATTCTGAAATCACATGGAACATCCAAGGAGATGGGACAATAATCAATAAAGATAGCAAATTCAATTCTCAGGGTGAAGCTAAAGCAACTATTACTTCTAAAGATCCATTTGAAAATGAAATAACAATAAATGCTTCGACATTAGGAAAAAAATGGATCAAAAAATTTCCTATAAATGGGAAAAATTTTTCTTGCCAAAAATTATATTTCCTTATGGTTTGTTATATCCATATGAAGTTTATTATGTGAAACATTTTCCGGTAACAATAACTCATTTAAAGCCGGGATTTATTAAAGTTATACTGCCAGATGGAGTTAAAAGCGAAAAAGATCTTAGCAGATTATATACCAATGGAGAAACAACCATAAATCTATATGTTGATGACCCACATCTTAGATATTTTAGAATAGAACTTGAATGTGAATATAGAGAAAGTACAAGCGAATTAAAAAAATTTAAATCTGATGACGTTAAAGTACTGTTCCCAGAAGTTTATTTAGATAGAAAAAATTGGAGAGTAGGATACAATCCTATGACTCTTTTTTCACAATTTTCTTTAAAATTTAAAGATGAAGACATAAAAAATTCTCCAGATTGCAGGATAACTTCGTATGAATTAAAAAAATATATGACTAGGGTATCAAGTGGAGGTATAGGATTTAGTTCCATTACCTTTGTTAATAATGACGATGCGGGAAGCTATGATGAAGGTAAAATTAACTTCTCTTGTTTTGATGGGGAACGAAATTTTGGATTTACTGTAGAAGGAATATAAAATTTGCCATTTTACAATTTTATGCAATTTATATCTCTGTTAGCTCAACTTTCAGAGGTAGAAATTAAAACTCTTATGGAATATAAAGATTTATTATTAAAAGCATTGTCATCTTTAAATGAATCAAAAACATTTGATGTAAAAGAATGCGCGCGACTTGTTAACACTCTTGAAGAAACTTTTTTAGATAAACTACAAATAGAAGAAAGCAAAAAGAAAGAAATTTGCAAAAATATCATCAAAATACTAAAAAATCATTGGAAAATGTTTTTTTGAAAGCTAGATGGTGTCAAGGGGGAGACTTGAACTCCCGACCTCCGGCTTATGAGACCAGCGCTCTAGCCAGCTGAGCTACCCTGACATAAAAAGAAGTTAAAATTATACTTTATTTTGCTTAACATTTTATAAAACATTTATTTTATAAATTTTTCAACTTTTTTGTGATAAAAATATGAAATTATATTAGAAAGGATTTTTATGCAAATAAGCTCAAGTTATAGCAATGCTTTTTATACACAAAATCCTTATCAAAACAAAGACAAAGAAGAAATCAAAGAAAACATTTCTGAAAAAGAAAATCCACAGCAAACAAAAGAAGATAAAAACGATCAAGAAAAAGAAGGAAAAACTCAAAAAGTCAACGGCAAAGACTTAAACTCTGAAGAGGTAAAACAAGTACGAGAACTTGAAAAAATCGACAGAGAAGTAAGAGCTCACGAAGCAGCCCACCAAGCAGCTGGTGGAGCTTTAGCTGGTGCTGCGAGCTTTGGCTATACAAGAGGTCCTGATAATAAAATGTATGCAGTCGAAGGAGAAGTGCCTATAAGAATGCAAAAAGGCAATACTCCTGAAGAAACTATAGTAAATGCCATGCAAGTAATTGCTGCAGCTATGGCACCAGCTGATCCTAGTCCACAAGATTACAAAGTAGCAGCTAATGCTATGCAAATGCAAAATGACGCACGCGCTGAACAAGCTAAAATAAAGGCAGAAGAGTTAAAAGCACAAAATGAAAAAAGCGAAAATGAGAATGAGGAAAAAACAAATTCAAATTCCAAAGCTATAAAATCATACACACAAAATGTATCACAAGATTACATAGGAAGTCAGTATAACAAAAGTGCATAGTGGCAGAGAGGAAGGGATTCGAACCCTCGGTGAGTTGCCCCACACACGCGTTCCAGGCGTGCTCCTTCGACCGCTCGGACACCTCTCTAAAATTAAAAATTATAACTTATTTTTTTAAATTTATAATAAAAATTTTATAGACTTTCTGGGTATTTAATCTTGAGTATAAAATTTGCAGTCAAGATATGATTAAACTTTATAATGTTAAAATAAAAATAAAATATTTATTTTATTATTTAAAAACAAAAAGAGAATAGTTATGATAAAAAAACTACTTATACTTTTTTTTAGTCTTGTTTGTACTTATCAAGCACAGGCTGTTTTAAACAAAGAAAGCCTTGGAGAAGGCTTTGGAAATACAAGAAGCGAAGCGATTAAAAATGCTATTAATGATGCCTTGGGAAAAACAGAAGGTTTAAAACAAGTCAAATTAAAAAAATTTGAATTTAATTTTAATGGAAATTTTAATATAGGTTATGATGAAGAACTTGACTTTGTTAGTAATGGTGTTTTTAATAGTTATGATATAAAGTCTCTAACTCAAACAAATCAAAGTGAATTTCATGCAAAAGTTTTAATCTATAAAAAACTTTATAGCGACAAAAGTCTTGAAAACAAAAGCTCTCTAATCATCATTAATAGAATCAAAACTGGACTTTCAACCAAATTTGAACAAGAACTTTTAAGTGTTTTACTTCAGAATAAAAAATTTAAAATCTTAGACAAAACAAATCTTGATCTTTATAATCAGGAAAAATTTTTACTTTCTAAAAATTCAAGCGATGAAGAACTTGTAAAGCTTTATAAGACTTTAGAAGCTGATTTTTTACTCATTTTAAACCCAAAAATAAAACAAATACAAAATGAAAACAACACTCAATCTTATGATATTATCATTGATTATCGTTTAATTGAATTTGCTACAAATAAAAGCAAATCTTCTAATACTCTAGAGTTTAAAATGAGCTCTACAAGTAGTTCAAGCAAACAAAAAGCTCTTAGAGGTATTGCTACAAAAATTACTGAAGATATTTTTAAACATTCTAAAGACAATCAAGAAGAAACAAAACAAGACTTGGATACAAATCATCAAATCAATGATGAAGATGAAATTAATTTAGGTTTTTAGCCTCTAAAAACTCACACCTTTTGCAAAGTTCGGCTTTTAAAATTCCTTGTTTAAAACCTTCTTTTAGTTCTATATATAAAGAGGAATTTAAAAGCTCATTAAGATCTTTTTCAAAGCAATTTCCAAGTTTTATATCCCCTTTAGTATCCAAACAACAAGGTACTAAAGTCCCATCACTTAAAATAGCAATTTGCCCATTTAAAGCATGACAATATCCATTCTCTCTAATAATCTCATCTTTCAAAGAAGGCCATTTAAAAAGTCTAGCTTGGTGTAAGATAATATGCCTTTCTAAGCGATTTTTAGCTTTTTGCTTTTGAATTTTTATTTTAAAAATTTGCTCTAAAAAATCATAAATTTTCTCATTTTCTAAAGGTGGATTGAAATTTTTATCTAAATTCCAAAGTCTTAAGTTGATAAAAGAATTATTTTTATTTTCTAAGTGTAAAAAAATAAGTTTCAAAATAGGTTCAAAATATTCTTTTAAACTCATTTTACTTTGAGATAAAAAAGCACCTAAGGAAATATTGATTTGTCGTACGTTTTTAGAGTCTAAAATGAGTTTTATCTTCTCATCATCAAAATAAAACCCACTTGTAGTAAGCTCTATTTGCATATTAAATTTTAAAGCTATTTTTAGATACTCCATTAAATTTAAAATCCTTAAAGGATCTCCAAGCACGTGAAAAGTAAAAAGCTTGGCATAATTATGCACGCTTTTGCAAATTTTTTCAAAATTTTCAAGGCTCATTTGTTTTCTTTGGGCTTTTTGGCTAGGACAAAAATCACATTTTAACCCGCAAATATCACTTAATTCTATATAAATTTTCTCAAAATGCATAATCACTCTTTTTAAAAAGCTCAAGTGTTTTTAGAGCAAGTTTTGAAAGAGCAAGATGCTCTAAATCTTTATAAGAAAACGCTTTTGCTTTTAAATCTTCAAAATCATCATCTTTTAAAAAATACACCTTAGCATTGATTTTGTATTTGGTATAAGAATGCTTAAATTCTCCTATAAATTTTGCTTTTTTTTGATTTTTATATTCTAAAAAATTATACATATTAAAATACAATTTTTCCTCACTTTTAACAAGTAATAATTGCTCATTTTTTTGCACTATAAGTATTTTTAAAACAATGTTTTCATATTGAATTTTTTTAGATGAGTTAAATTTTTCATGTTCATTTTTTCCAGCACAAAAACCCTTTAAAGGACAAATTTCACATTTTGCATTTTTAGGCAAGCAAACCAAAGCCCCTATATCTAACAAAGCTTGGTTATGATCAAATGCATTATCATGGTTTAAAAACTCTTTTGCTTTTTGCATTAAAAGTTTAGAATTTGGATTTTGCAAACTATAAAATCTACCCAAAACTCTTTTAATATTTGCATCCACAAAAGACTTAGCTTGTAAAAAACCAAAACAAGCTATAGCGCCAGCTGTATATTCTCCAATACCAGGAAGTTTTTGAAGCTCTTTAATCTCAAATGGTAATTTTGCATCAAATTCTTGCACACAAATTTTTGCACATTTGTGCATATTTCTAGCTCTAGTATAATACCCAAGTCCTTGCCAAGCTTTTAAAACCTCATCTTCACTTGTCATAGAAAGTACTTTTAAAGAAGGAAATTTAGCTAAAAACTGAAAATAATAATTTTGCAAAACACTTTTTACCTGAGTTTGCTGAAGCATAATCTCACTGACATAAACAGCATAAGCAATATCAATATTTTTTAGTTTTTTTAAATCATCCTCGCTACCATATTTTCTATACTCTTCGTGTAAAATACGCCAAGGAAGGTTTTTCCTGCCATTTTGTTCATACCATTTTAAAATACTTTCATGAATTTTTTGCATTAAAACTTTCTTTATTTTTAAAAAAATTATACAATCTATTCTTAAAGGCTTTATGTTAAAATTAAAAAATATTTTTAAAAAGGAGCAAAAATGAAAAGTTTTTTAAAAGGCTTAGGCTTAGGACTACTTTGTTTGGTATTATTCGTACTAGGAGTAGTTTTTAACACTGAATTTTTAGGCTTAAAAAATCACGATAAACAAAATATAGAATTTTCAAGAAGCATAGAAGTATCTAATGAAATCATGCCAAATATCTTTAATGCTACTTTAAATTTTAGTGCTAGCGAAGAACTTAGTAAAAAAACCATTGTTTCTAGTGAAGAAAAAAATCATATTGCTAAAACATTTAAAGAAATCTCAGATCGTATTGCTAAAGAAAATTATTGCAAAGGTGGAAGTTATACTTTAGAACCAAGTTATAATTACTATCAAGGAGTAAAAACGCTAAATGGATATAGATTGCACTCTAATTTTGCTTGTCAAATCCCGCAAAACAAAAATAAAGACTATGAAAATCTTATAAAAGATATAGAAAGTATTAGCACTACTAATACTTTAATTTCTTTTAACACCAAAGCTTTGCAAGCTGGTTTTGATGAGGCTATTTTAGAAGCAAATAAAGAAGATTTATATGATCTTGCATTTAAAAAAGCTTTTGAAAAGGCTCAATATTATTCTAAAACTTTGGCAAAAACTTGCGTGATAAAAAACATTCATTTTGATAGTTGCAACATCAAACACAATGCTCCAAGTTTAGCAGCTAGTGCAGATAGTGTTGTATTGCCTATTATTAAAAGTGAAAAACAAAATTTAAGAGCTAATGTGCTTTTTATTTGTCAATAAATTTCATTTTGGCTTTATTTTGAGCTTTTATAATTTCTCATCATTAATTTAAAGGAGAAACAATGAAAAAAATTGTAAGTTTATTTATAGTGGGTTCTTTGGCTGCTTCATTTGCCATAGGAGCTGATTTTTCCAAAAAAAGCAATGATGAGATTTTAAATCTTGCAAAAAGCGTAAAAGCGCAAGATCAAGCTGATTTAGTTATTGAGATGAAAAAAAGAATGAATGAAATGAAATACAAAGATGCAAAAGATTTTCATCAACAATTTAGAGCTAATTTACACGAAAACATCTCTAAACTTTCTACTCAAGAAAGAAACCAAAGAAGAACTATCGTTCAAGAAGATATGCAAAAACTAACCGATGAAATGAGTGGCAAAGAAATAAGAGAGTTAAATTTGCATCATTACAACAATGCCCATTCCCATAAAAATCATCATGGTTTAAGATCACACCATGCAAATTGTCCGATGAGATAAAATGGCAGCAAAAATTCTGCTCTTAGAAGATGATTTAAGTTTAAATGAAATTATAAACGAAGCCTTAAGCGATGAGGGCTTTAAAGTCTCTTGTGTGTATGATGCACAAGAGGCACTAGAAAAAGCTTATGAAGAAAATTTTGATCTTTGGATTTTTGATGTTAAAGTCCCAAAAGGCAACGGCTTTGAAGTTTTAAAAGAATTAAGAGAAAGTGCTAAAAACACCCCTGCTATATTTTTAACTTCTTTATCTATGCTTGATGATGTAAAACAAGGATTTTTATCAGGTTGTGATGATTATATTAAAAAGCCTTTTGATATAGATGAATTAATTATCCGTGTAAAAAATATCATTAAAAGAAATTTTAGCCACCAAAAAGAAGATCTAATTTTGCTTAACTCCTCAAAAAATATTTCTTTTGATCCGCTTAATAAAACTCTTTATCAAGATAAAACAATCATCAATCTTACCAACAAAGAAAAAGAGCTCTTAGCCTTGCTTTTAAAAAAACGCCCACACTTTGTAAGCATAGAAACCATTTTTGATGAAATTTGGAGTTTGGATGAAGAGCCAGCAATTATGAGCCTTAGAGTTTATGTAAAAAATTTAAGAAAAATTCTTGGCAAAGATCTTATTATCAACCAAAGAAATATAGGCTATGCCATAAGGCTAGAAAATGAAAAGTGAAAATTTTAATAATACTATTTTTAAAATTCTAGCCCTTTATATCATCACAAGTGGTGTATTTCTAACGATTTTTTTTATCACTTTTTATCAAAAAGAAGCAAACTACATACGATTAAATCAAATAACACATTCATACACTCACTATAATTATATTTTGCAAAATATCATCGAAGCAAGACACGATAGAACATATTTAAATCAAGAAGATTTTTCCTATATATCCAAAAGACTCAACACTCAATTTGCCATTATCGCAAATAACCAAGTTATTTTTAGCAATTTAACTTTCGATGCTTTAAAAATATTAACACAACTTAAAAAAAATGATTTTATTTACAATGAAAACAAAAGATTATTTATAGATTTTTCAAGGATTAGAAATCTCAACACCTATATAGACACAAGTAATCTAAAAAAACCAAAACACCATTCTCATTTCTTAAGACATAAAAATATTCATATCATTATAGAAACTGATGATCTTGGTTTTAAAAAAGAACAATACCGCAAAGATAATTATAATAATCTAGACATCAATGATTTTTCCCATGAGCTTTGGAAATTAAAATTAAAAACTATTTTTTATACTCTTATATGTATTTTGTTGCTTGCTGTGGTTGCTTACATACTCATCTTACTTGTCTTTAAAAATATCAAAGAACAATTTAAAGCACTGAATGATTTTATCAAAGATACCACGCACGAAATTAATACGCCTTTAAGTGTGATTTTAGCTAGTATTAAAAAATTTGATGATACAAATTTAAATCCAAATAACATAAAAAAACTAAATCATATCAAACTAGCAAGTAAAAATTTAAACCACATCTATCAAAATCTCATAGCCTTGAATTTTTTCTTGCAAAAAGAAAATACAAAAGAAGATATCAATTTAAAAGAGCTTTTGGAACAAAGGTTAGAATACTTTGAAACTTTAATCGCCCAAAAAAATCTCATCATTGAAAAAAATCTTTTAGAGCAAAACTTTTATGCCAATAAAGAAGAAATGCAAATTTTAATCGATAATCTTTTAAGCAATGCCATAAAATACACCAATGCTCATAAAAAAATCTATATTTACTTAAAAGAAAAAACACTTAGCATTAAAGATGAGGGTCAAGGTATGAGTACTAAGGAAATAGCTCAAATTTTTACACGCTATAAACGCTTTAATCAAGATCAAGGTGGTTTTGGCATAGGTTTAAACTTAGTCAAGCAAATAGCTGATAAAAACAATATCAACATTAAAGTTTTAAGTAAAGAAAATGAGGGAAGTGAGTTTATACTTTCTTGGTAAGGATAAAAATGGATATTTGTTTAGAAAAAATAAAAATAGAACAAACTTGGAAAGAATTTTTAAAAGATGAGTTTTTAAAACCTTATTTTTTAGAGATAAAAACTCATTATATCAATGCCTTAAGCGAAGGAAAAACTATATATCCGCCAGCAAATTTAATCTTTAATGCATTTAACCTAGCTCCTTTACAGGATTTAAAAATCATACTTTTAGGACAAGATCCTTATCACAACCCTCATCAAGCTATGGGTTTAAGCTTTAGCGTACCAATGGGAGTTAGAATTCCCCCATCTTTACTTAATATCTACAAAGAATTACAAGATGATTTAAACATTCCTATAGCAAGACATGGAGATCTTAGCAAATGGGCTAAACAAGGAATTTTACTTTTAAACTCTATCTTAAGCGTAGAAGCAAACAAACCTGCTTCACACGCACATTTTGGCTGGCAAAAATTTACCGATGCAGTTATATCAAAACTTAGCGATGAAAAAGAGGGATTAGTGTTTTTGCTTTGGGGAAATTATGCTAAAAATAAAAAAGTTTTAATCAACCCTCAAAAACACTTTATCCTAGAAGCAGCACATCCATCACCTTTAGCAAGGAATGCTTTTTTAGGTTGTAAACATTTTTCAAAAAGTAATGAAATTTTATTAAAACTTGGCAAAAGTCCTATTGATTGGGACTTAAACTCATAATTTACTTTAAACCTATATACTTTAGGAAAATTTTTATAAAGGATAAATATGAATTGCCCAGTTTGTGCAAATACAGCTTTATTAATGAGTGAAAGAAATGGAGTTGAGATTGATTATTGTCCAAAATGCCGTGGTGTTTGGCTTGATCGTGGTGAACTTGATAAAATCATAGAAAGAAGTACATCTCAAAGCACGCCACAACAACCTCATCAACAAAACTATAACCAACAAGCAAACTATCATCATAACAATGGTTATAAATACAAGAAAAAAGAAAGTTGGCTCGGAGAATTATTTGACTTTTAAGCCAAAAGGCTTAAAAGTTTTGCTTAAACCCTCATTTTTACTTCTATATTATTTTTATTTTATCAAAAAATACTTTTTATTAATAATATATGCTACAATAAAATAATTTTTAACAAAAGGAGAGAAAATGAAAAAAATAATTCTAGGATCTTTACTAGCATCAAGTTTTTTAATTGGGGCAAATTTGGAAAATTTTGATCCAAAAGCACAAAAAGATCATTTAGTTATCAAAATGGAAATTCTTGATAAAAATGCCGACAAAAACGCAGGTGAAGTAGTAGCAGTGCAAACTCCTTATGGGGTAGCGTTTTACCCAAATCTTCAAGGCTTAGAAAGTGGAATTCATGGTTTCCATGTTCATGCAAACGCTGATTGTGGAGCAACTGATAAAGGTTTAGGTATGAAAGCTGGTGGTCACTGGGATCCTGAAAAAACTGACGCACACTCAAGCCCATGGGATGATAAAGGCCACAGAGGTGATTTACCACCACTTTATGTAGAAAAAGATGGCAAAGCAACTAATCCTGTATTAGCACCAAAAATCAAAACTCTTGATGAGCTTAAAAATCACTCTTTAATGATACATTTTGGAGGAGATAATCATAGTGATCATCCTGCAGCGCTTGGCGGTGGTGGCGCTAGAATGGCTTGTGGAGTTATTAAATAATACACATACTAAAGGCTTTTTGCCTTTAGTATTATTTAAAAAGCTTAGTAAAATCTAAATCATTCATAAAATCATGGCTTGATCCGCCAAAACTTTGACTAGGACTATAAGTAGCAATAGCCACTGCAAGTTCGCTAAGCATAGAAGCTATTTCTTCTCTTTTATCTATTATATAAGCTTTCATACCTTCATAATCACTAGTTTCTAAAATTTTTAAAGGGTTGTAAATTTCAAAAGTAAAAGCCTTTGAGCCTACATTTACATTATAATTATTATCAAACAAAGCATTGCCTAAAAATGAGCAATTATCTACTATTTTTAAACTTTCACTTGCAATTAATACCTTATCTTGCACATCTTCATAATTTTTATCTTCTAAAAGTTTTGAAATTTTTTTCAACGAAGAATCTAAAATTTGCAAAGCACCAACAAAATCATTTGCATCGGTAATATCTTCGCTAAATTTTTGTGTTTGATGCTTTAAATTTGCACCATCTATATTTAAACCTACTTGTCCTAAATGCTTTTGTAAGATTTCTAATTCATCTCTCATAATACACCTTCCTTGTTATTGCTATAACAAGAAAAGCATTTTTTATTCCAAATTTTGATCTATCCAAACTCTAAAATCTTTAGCAAAAAGCAAAAAAACCTCATCATAATTTTGGATTAAAATTTGAGGGTTATTATCATTTAATTCTTTTTCATAGTAAAAATACTTACTTGCTATAAGTTTTTTAGTGTTTATTTGCACCAAATTTAAATTAATGCCTAATTTTATTTTAGAATGCACCTCATCACTAAAATCTTGCTCTAAAATATCTACTTTACTTTCTAAAACATAATCAGCACTAGCTAGACTATCTTGGTTTAAAACCGCTTTAAATACTCCTAAATCTTGTAAATGAAATTCCAAAAAAGTTTTAATCATCAAAGCAGGATTTTCTTTCCAAAAATGATAAGCATAAGCATTAACAACATGATTTTTTTTATAAAAAATTTCATTTGTATAAGATAAGCCCTTAGGTAAAGAAACCATGATGGTAGAATTTTTTACTTTATTTTGACTTTGCTCTAGCTTTTCTAAATTAATGCTAAAATATTTATTTGCAGGCAAAGTTTGATTTGGACTAATCAAAGAACAAGCACTAAAAAAAATAGCTATTAAACTAATATATAAAAATTTCATTTTATTCTCCTGGAGCATATTGAATAGCTTTATCTTTATAAATCACATCTGAAGGATTTTGCTTTAAATTTTTTAATAATTGTGTAAAATCTAAAAACAAAACTCTTAAAATATCTAAATTTTCATTTAAAAGCATTCTACTTTTATTAAACTCATTAAGTTGGCCATTGGCATTATTTAAAAAATTTGAAAAATCATCTGAACTTTTACCAAGTTTAGAGCTTGTTTTATTTAAATTTTCCAAAAATACTGGTGCTTTAGTATTTAAATACGCAGAAAACTCGGATGTATTTTGTAAAATACGCTCTATGTTTTTTAAATTTTTATCACTTAAGAGACTTTCTAGTTTTATTTTTGAACTGGTAATTAATTCTAATAAATTTGATGTTTGTTTATCTATGCTTGCAAAAAAACTTTCTTTTGATTTTATAATAGGATATACATCACCATCTGCTTTTAAAACACTAGCTTCCTCACTACCCCCTGCAAGCTGAATAAACTTAAATCCTGTTATACCTTGAATTTGTAAACTTGCATAAGTATCTGTTTTAACCGCTAAATCAGAATCAAGCTTGACTAAGATTTTCACTCTTAGTTGATTACTTGAACTATCTATGCTGATATTTTCAACACTTCCAACATCCACTCCTAAAAATTTAACCGGAGCTTTAACGCTAAGCCCTGCAACCGATTCTTCCATATAGATCTCATAATATTTAAAAGATTTTTCATCTTTTAAATTCCCATACCACACTATAAAAAACAAGCTAATAAAAAATAATACACTAACAAAAATTCCAATCAAAATATAATTTGCTTTATTTTCCATTATTGCATAAACCTCTCATAAAGTCTTGGATTTTGCTCTTGTAAAGTCTCAACATTTCCCAAAAAACCAACTTTTTTATTCTCTATAATCAAAAAGCGATTTAATACATTTTTCATACTTTCTTTATCATGAGTAATTAAAACCACACATAATTTAAAGCTTTGTTTTAAACTCAAAAGCAACTCATCAAATTCTCTCGAACTATAAGGATCAAGCCCTGAAGTTGGCTCATCTAAAAAAAGCAATTTAGAATCAAGTGCCAAAGCTCTAGCTATAGCCACTCTTTTTTTCATACCCCCACTTAATTCACTTGGATAAAGCTTAGCTACACTCTCATCAAGTCCCACCATTTTAAGCTTCATCATGGCTATTTCTTTGATATCGTTTTTGCTAAGTTTTGTATATTCAACTAAAGGTATACTAATGTTTTCAAGTATATTAAAAAAGCTAAATAATGCTCCATATTGAAAAACAACACCCCATTGTTTTTGTAAAAATAAAGCATCTTCATCGCTTATATTTTTTAATCTCTTGCCTAAAATTTCATACTCACCCTTGTCAAAATGCTCAAGCATTAACATTTGTCTTAAAAGTACAGATTTGCCACTACCACTACCACCTAAAATACCAAAAATTTCATTATCTTGCACTTCAAAGCTAATATCTTCATGTACACATTTACTTCCAAAATAAGTACTAATGTTTTTAGCCTTTATAATCAAAATCCAGCCTTTGTTAAAAATACAGAAAAAATTGCATCAAAAGCTATCACCCAAAAAATAGCATTTACAACGCTTTTTGTCGTATAAACACCTATGCTTTCGGTGGTTTTTTGCACAAAAAATCCTCTAAAACAAGCAATAGAAGCAATCAAAAATCCAAAAATAGGTGCCTTTATAAGTCCTATGATGATATGTTTTAACTCCACTGCTTCTTTAAAGCGACTCATAAACTCACTCACACTAATTTCTAAACTAAACCAAGCAACTACAATTCCACCTATAATACTTAAAATATCAGCTACTATTACCACTAAAGGCATAGCAAGCGCTAAGGCTAAAACTCTAGGTAAAATGATAAACTCACTTTCTTTAAAACCCATAGTTTTCATCGCATCAATTTCATCAGTGAGCTTCATCACCCCAATTTGAGCTGTATAAGAACTTGCACTCCTACCAGCTATAACAATAGCACTAATTAATGGTGCAAGTTCTCTAGTAGCAGAAATTCCCATTAAATCAACAATATAAATATTAGCTCCAAATTGTGCAAGTTGATACGCAGCTTGATAAGCAAGCACCACACCCACAAGTAATGAGGTTAGCATAATAATAGGCAAAGCATTAATAGCACTATTTTCTACATGGTATAAAAATGCCTTAAAGCGAAGTTTTTTAGGGTTTAAAAGTGTTTTAAAACAAGTATAAATAATAAGTCCTATGAAATTTAAAAACTGCACCAAAAGCGTAAAAGATTCAACAACCTTTTTTCCTAAATTTTCAAAAAAATCTTTGATTGTTTTTTTATTTTCATGAGAATTATGAAAACTTTTATAGTGTTTTTGACAAAGTTCAAAAAGCTTAGCGTGCTCGCTTTTAAGATTTACTCTACTAAGTTCAAAACCTTTTTGCTTAAGTTCATTTTCTAAAGCTAGAAAATACCTAATCCCAGCAGTATCTATAAAATCTAAATTTGTAAAATCAAAAATAATATTTTTTTGAGTAGGAAAATCTAATTTTTCAAATTTTCCTACGCTAGTTTTATCCCATATACCAAAGACGCTAAAAATGCATTCTTGATTTTTAACATCTTTGATGATTTTATTTTTCATTACATAAACTTAAAACATATGAGCTTAATTTTTCCTCACTAAATCCAAAATGCTCAAATACATCTTTATCTTTACCACTCTCACCAAAACTTTCTATACCATAAAGCTCATCACAAATTCTATAAAGCTCGTTTGAATTTGCAGCTTCCACGCCTATAACCTTACCTTGTAAAATTCTTTCTTTATAAGATTTTTCTTGAGCGATGAATAATTCATAACAAGGCATAGAAACAACATTAGCAATCACACCTTTTTCTTTTAAAGCCTTAGCTACTTTTAAACACAACGATACTTCACTACCACTTGCTAAAAGTGTAAATTGCGCATTTGCGTTTTCTTCTAATAAATAAGCCCCATTTTCCACATCTCCAAAAACAGGCTCGCTTAAAGCGCTTAATTTTTGACGTGATAAAACAAAAACGCTTGGCATATTCGTTTTAAGTGCAATCTGCCATGCTTTTACATTTTCAACCCCATCAGCTACTCTAAATGTCAATGAATTTGGCATAGCTCTAAAAGTACTAAGTTGCTCTATAGGTTGGTGTGTTGGGCCATCTTCGCCAACCCCTATGCTATCATGAGTAAAGATGAAAAAGTGTTTAACCCTCATCAAAGCTGCTATTCTTGCAGCAGGTTTTAAATACTCACTAAATATAAAAAAGGTAGCACAATAAGGCAAAAACAAACCATATCTAGCAAAAGCATTTGATATAGCAGCCATTGCATGCTCTCTTATTCCATAGTGGATATTTTTTCCATTTGGAAAATCCCCCATATCTTTAAGTTCAGTTTTATTTGAAGGACCTAAATCTGCACTACCACCTAAAAATCCCGGTAAAGCTTTAGCGATAGTATTTAAAATCATACCATTACTATCTCTAGTAGCTAGATCTTTTCCTTTAAAATCAGGAAATTGTATTTTTGAAAAATCAGGTTCTAAAAGCTCTTTTAATAAAGCTTGTTTTTCTGCATTTAAATTTTGCACTTTTTGATTCCACTTAGCTTGTGCTAAATCTCCAAGCTCTATTGCGGCATTAAAGCGAATTTTAACTTCTTCTGGGATTTCAAAAGTTTTTTGTGGATCAAAACCTAAAGCCTCTTTTGCTTTTTTAATAAGCTCTTCACCCAAAGGCGCTCCATGAGAATGATGACTTCCTTCAAGCTCCAAAGCTCCTTTAGCTATGGTAGTATGAGCGATAATTAAACAAGGCTTTTTACTTTCTTTAGCTGTTTTTAATGCTAAATCAATTTGCTCAAAATCATGCCCATCTATCTCAAGCACTTCAAAATTTTGTGCTCTAAAACGCTCTTTTACATTTTCATTAAAGGCAATAGCCACATCACCTTCGATTGAAATATTATTACTATCATAAATGATGATTAAATTATCAAGTTTGTGAAGTCCTGCTAAAGAACAAGCTTCATAAGAAATTCCTTCTTGCAAATCCCCATCACCACATAAACAATATACTTTGTGATTGATAATATCCTCACCCAAAAGCAAACTTGCCTTTTTAGCTGCCATAGCAAAACCAACCGCATTTGCAATGCCTTGTCCTAAAGGTCCTGTGGCGATTTCAATACCTGGAGTGAAAATTTCAGGATGACCTGGAGTTTTAGAGTGTAATTGACGGAAATTTTTTAAATCCTCTAAACTTACATCATAACCACTCAAATGCAAAAAGCTATAAAGCAAAGCGCTAGCATGACCACCTGAAAAGACTAATCTATCGCGGTTTAACCATGTAGGATCTTTCGGATTATGTACTAAATGAGTACTTAAAACACTCATAATATCTGCTAAACCCATAGGTGCACCTGGATGACCTGAATTTGCCTTTTGTATCATATCCGCACATAAAAATCTTATAGTGTTGGCTTGTTTTTGTAACATTGTTTAACCTTTTAAATATTTATCAATCAAAATTTGAAGCTCATTAGCAAGCTTAGAGTCTAAATTTTTCATTTTTTCTTCGCATAAAGCAATTTTATCATCTTTTGCCTTTTTAGCACCTTCTAAACCCAAAAGTTTTACAAAAGAATTTTTATGCAAGTCATTATGAGTTGGCTTTCCTGCTTCCTGGGTCTCTAAAGTCGCATCGATAATATCATCTTTGATTTGAAAAACTAATCCTATCAAAAGCCCTATTTCATAAATTTGCTCGCATTCTTTTTCATCTAATTCACAAATTTCACAACCCATTTTTAAAGCCGCTGCGATTAATCTTGCAGTTTTATGAATATGTAAAAACTCAACTTGTTCTAAATTTAAAGGTATATCTTCAAAATAACAATCAATAGCCTGACCGATAATCATACCATTAAGCCCTGCATTAAAAGCTAGGGTTTCTATGAGTTTTAATCTAATATTTTCTTTTAAATCAAGTTTTGAAAGTAGTAAAAAAGCTTCAGTATTTAAAGCATCACCTACTAAAATAGCGGTGGTTTCATCGTATTTTTTGTGTAAAGTTTGCTTTCCTCTACGCAAAGAAGCATTATCCATAGCAGGTAAATCATCATGTATTAAAGAATAAGTATGGATAAATTCCAAAGCCAAAGCTGCATTTAAAGCCTTTTCAAACAAAGCAGGATTTTTAGCATTCACTATACCCAAAAGAAGTTGGGCTCTAAAATGCTTCCCGCCAGCTTCTAACATCCATTTTAAAGCCTCATTGAAAAACGGATGAAAGCTTTGAGTTTTAGGAAAATTTTGCTCTAAATGTTGTTTGAATTTTTCTAAAATCACTTATTTAGCCTTATAAAAAAGTCAAAGTATCCTTTATTAAAATGCTCAAAATCATTATTTTTCGCTGAAGGGATATTGCTTGCTTGTCTTGAAACTAAAACATCAAAAGTATTAGCTTGAGCTAAAACAGCTTGAAGTTCATTAAAATTGTTGATTTTTTGATTATTAATTCTTAAAATCTTATCCCCTTTCATAAATCCAGCCATTTGTGCTTTAGAATTTGGAGTTACCTCTGTAACATTCATTTTCATATCTACGCGCAATCCTAGATTACTATAAAAAGAAGTCGGCTTAGCTTGAACTACTTTTTTAGGTTTAGCAAATACACCCAAATCTTTATCAAAAACTGTCGTAGAAATATTGACATCTTTATTATCTCTTAGCATATTAAAATACAAAGTTGCACCGCGATCAGCAAATAAAATTTTCTCATTTAATTTTCTTATATCATCATAAACTTGCCCATCTACACTCACAAGCTCATCATTAAGCAAAAATTGCCCATTTTTACGCACATTTTTTACATAAATTTTACCATCACGCATATCAAAATCCACACCTATATCACCCCAATAAACATCAGGATATTTTGCAAAGTGTTTTAAATAGCGATTGCCTATAAGCTTGCCATCTTCTAAGCTTATACCAAGCATTTTACAACATGGCGAGTTAAGTTCTCCGATTTTAGAAGTAAAATCAAGCTGATCACGCTCTGTTAAACTTTGTCCAAAATACTTCAAATGCCCTATATAGCTTTTATTACTATCTAAAATTCCCACCCAGCTATTGCGCGTTAATTCTTCTTCATTTCCCATAGGCGCAGGGATTAAACTAAAATCTGTCTTTACCAAATATAAATTTAAAAAAGGATCATACTTGGTATAGCTGTTTAATTTCGCGTTTTTAGTTTTAACTACTGCTAAAGTATTTTCATTTAAAGCAAAGGCAGGCAAACCCTCATAAATTAACATACTAGCTTTGTTTTTTTCATAACAGCCCAAAAAATCATTAAAAGTCGGTCTTGGTACAGCAAAAAGTACACAAGTTATACCCAAAATACAAAGTAAAATTCTCATAGCATTCCCATTCCGCTAAATAAATTACTAGCCATTGATTTTTTATTTTGTTCTACCATTTTCATCACATCATTCATCGCTGCTATTAGTAAAATTTGCATAGACTCTTTATCTTCAAGCAAAGAATCATCAATGCTTATATCGATGATTTCACCTTTTCCATTAGCACTAACTTTTACTAAACCACCGCCACTTTTTGCACTAAATTCTTTTTTTAAAGCTTCTTGCTCTAATTCATTTGCTTTTTCTTGAGCCTTAGTTAAAAGCTCGCCCATTTTAGAAAAATCCATATTTTCAAACATTTATTTTCCTTCTTTTAATATCTCTAATACTACTTCTTTATCATTAAAAGGATATTTTACACCCTTAATCTCTTGATAAGTTTCATCACCCTTACCCAAAATCACTACAAAATCATCTTTTGCTTTAAGCTCTAATGCTTTTTTGATCGCTTCTTTTCTATCACATTCTATAAAAACACTCTCATCTTTTTCTATACCACTTAAAATATCATTAATGATATCCATAGGCTCTTCTGAGCGCGGATTATCGCTTGTGATGATGAGTTTTTTGGCATAGTGTTTGGCGATTTTAGCCATTAATGGACGCTTAGTTTTATCCCTATCTCCCCCTGCTCCAAAAACCACAATCAAATCACGATATTTTAAAGTATCTAAAACCTTTTCTATGCCATCAGGCGTATGAGCAAAATCTACAATCACATCTTTTGCAACTACTTGCATTCTACCCTCAATACCACCAAAATTACTAATGGCCTTTTCAAGCTCTTTTAAATTTGGCTTAACAAGTTCATTCACACAAGCACTTGCAGCTAAAAGATTATAAAGATTAAAAAGCCCTACTAAAGAAGAGTCAATCATAAAAGTTTCTTTGCCAAAATTTACCACAGCTTCAATGCCATTTTTTAAAGCATAAGCTTTGATATGATAATAACTTGGATTTTCTACTCCATAAGTAAAAGCACCTTTGACGTTAAAATTTATAGCTTTTGCGTCTTTATTGATAAATTTCATACACTCATCGGTAAAAAAACTTTCTTTTGCCGCTTGGTAGTTTTGAAAGTTTCCATGAAAATCTAAATGATCTTGAGTAATATTAGTAAAAATTTTAGCCTTAAACTCAAGCCCTTCAATGCGGTTTTGTACCAAAGCATGTGAGCTTACTTCCATAATTAAAAATTCACATTTTTCCTTACTTGCTAAAGATAAAAGCTCTAAGGTTTGCAAAATAGGAGCAGTAGTTAAGCCTTTTGGAGTGATATTTTTATCATTTATAAAACTACCCCTAGTTCCCATCAAGGCACATTTATAACCTAAATCAAGCAAGATAGAGTAAATAGCCCCTGCAGTAGTTGTCTTGCCATTTGTGCCTGTAATACCTATGATTTTTATATTTTCATCTATATTTAAAAGTTTCTTGCACTCAGTTATATTTATAACTTTTGCTTGTTTTTCTAAAGCTTGATGGACAAATTTTTCATTTTGAGCAGTTTTTAAGAAAAAACAATCTTTTTCGCATTCATTAGAATTATCACAAATGAAAGTATTTTCAATCTTTACTATCATAATTTAATTCCTTGATTTTCTCACTAAGCTTGATAAATCTATAATTAGAATAAAAATGCACCGAAACATCTTCCATATAAGCTACAAGCATATCTTTATAACCATGCTCTAAAAGTTTTTCTAAAAAATCCACAAAATCTTCTTTATCATTAATGATAAGTTTATTCGATATTATAACATTTTCCAAAGCTTGTTTAAACCCAACTTTTGCTTCACTAAGTAAAAAATCTTGATAACTCAACCCCTCAAAGTCTTCACTTTCTTCTTCATACTGCACACTTTGACTAAGACTAATGAGTTTTTCTAAGTCTTTATCTACTTTAGTATTTTTATAATTTTGCATAAAAAACTCAAAAAACACAAAAGCTTCTTCAGGGCTTTTTAAAGCTAAATCGCAAATGTTGATAAAAGTTAAAAGTCTTTTATTTTTACGCTTTTCATAAGCAAGAGAAAAATACATCTTAGCGTTTTTAAAATCTTTTTTATAAAAGCATTCTATGGCTATTTTTTTATAATTTTGCAAATTCGCTTTCCCCGCCTGCTAAATTTACTATAGTTATATCTGGGTGTATGTCGATTTTAAGCTGTTTTTCTAAGCCATATTTCAAAGTCGTTCCACTTGAAGGACAACCATGACAAGCTCCGGTTAGCTTCACATAAACCACGCCATTTTTAACCCCTAAAAAATCAAGCCCACCACCATCATTTTCTAAAATATGCATAGTTTTAGCCAAACTTGCTTTTACAGGTTCGATTAATTCCTCATCACTAAAAGGCATATTCATAACTTTTCCTTGATTGTTTTTTAATTTAATTTTATCTTATTTGCCTTTAAAAAATGTAAATTATTGTTTATTTTAGACTTTTTGCTATACAATGGTAAAAATATTTTAGGATTTTGTATGCAAAAACGCACTCAAATAAAAGGTTTTGAAAAACTCAAACTCATTTTCATACTAGGCTTTTTATCTGCCATAGCACCACTTTCAACTGATATGTATTTACCTGCTTTAAATGAAGTAGAAAAAAGCTTTCAAACAAATTCTTTTTACACTCAACTTTCTCTTGCAAGTTTTTTTATAGCCTTTTCTTTGGGTCAGCTTTTTTATGGGCCATTAAGTGATGTATATGGTAGAAAAAAACCTTTATATATAGGACTTTTTCTTTTTATTTCTTCAAGTATTGCTTGTGTTTTAGTTGATTCCATTCATGCTTTTATAGCTTTGCGTTTTTTTGAAGCTTTGGGAGGTTGTGTGGGCGTAGTTGTGGCAAGAGCTATAGTAAATGATGTTTTTGAGCTTAAAGAAGCAGCGGGGGTTTATGCTTTGATGATGGTTTTTACTTCTTTAGCACCTATGCTTTCCCCTACTTTTGGTGGGATTTTGCTTGAGTTTTTTTCTTGGCGTAGTATATTTTGACATTATTTATCTTAGGTTTTATTTTATTTTTACTTGTTATTCTTGCTCTAAAAGAAAGCAACCTCAACACCCAAGGTAAAAAATTTAATCACAAAGAAGTTGCAAAAAGTTACAAAAAAATCTTAAAAGATCGTCGTTTTGTGGTGTATTTGCTTTGTGGGAATTTAATCTTTGCAGGATTTTTTGCTTATTTAACCGGCTCATCTTTTGTTTTTACGCGTGTTTTTGAACTCAGTCCTCAACAATACGCAGCCCTTTTTGGAGCTCATGCTTTAAGTTTTGTTGTATGTGCTAATATAAACGCAAGGATAGTTCTTAAACTCTCGCCTTATTATGTTTTACCAAGAGCGCTTATGATGATTACTTTTTTAACTTTTATACTCATTTTAGGAGCAACTTTTGATCTAGGTTTTTGGGCTTTTGAAATTCCTTTGTGTTTTATCATAGCAAGTTTAGGTTTTATCCTGCCAAATACCACCACTTTAGCTATGGCAAGATCAAAACAAAATGCAGGTAGTGCTTCAGCACTCTTAGGGGCAGCACAATTTGCTATGGCAGGAGTAATGGCATTTTTAGTAAGTCTTTTAAATGCTAATACACCTATATTTTTATCGCTTATTTTAGGAACTTGTGCATTTTTATCTTTGATTTCTTATCTGAGTTTGATTAATAAAAGAAAGTTAAGTAAAATCAAAAAGAAGTTAAGCGTGATTTCTCACGCTTAATTAAGCAATATTTTTGAAAAGATTCACTGACTATATCGAACCTTTTTCAAAAAACTTTACATCAACAAATAATATTTATATTTTTCTTGATAATTTTAGTGTTTTTGATCATGATAGCAAAACAAAATATTTTAAATTTACAATGACTAAAACTATTAATAGATGATTAGCTTTATAAATTTTTATTTTAACTTGTCGATATGCAAATCATGCTACTCACTCCTTAAGGCAAGAAAGAAGTGAGTTAGCAATAGATTGAAGGCTTCAAGGTCATCAAGTATTACAAGGCTACCTTGATAACCTTGTAAAGCTTGATCCCAAGGTTTTAAAACCTTGGGTTAGAATTATTGTTTTAATTGAAGCAAAGTATTTAAAAGCTGATCACTTGTGGTAATCGTTTTTGAGTTTGCTTGATAACCCCTTTGGATTACGATAAGCTCGGTTAATGCACGACTTAAATCCACGTTTGACATTTCTATGGCTGAGCCTTTTAAGCCCCCTCTACCACCTTCACCAGCATGGCCTATAGTAGGTGTTCCTGAGTTTGCTGTCGCTTTGAAAAGGTTATTACCCATTTCTTCAAGACCCATATTATTTGGGAAAGTAGCTAGAGCAACCTTAGCTAGAGCTAGAGTTTTACCATTTGTAAATTCTCCATAGATATAACCATTCTCATCAGTTCTTAATGCATCTGGCTTTAAGTTACCCCCTGTGTAACCATCTGTTTCTTGTTTAGTGGTAGCTGAGTCTTTATCATAGCTTGTTAAACCATCAAAACCACCTGTTGTACCAAAGTCAAGTTTTATAACTTGATCAGGTTTTGAGCCATTATTTCCAGTGAAGTTTAATACATTTGGCGTATAGCTTTGAAGCGAGCCATCATTACCAAATCTTAAATTTCCTACTACTATATTTCCTGGAGCTCCATCACCACTAAAATTTATCTCTGCAGGCTCAGGCACTGAGATGATGATAGACCACTCAGCCCCGCCATCTGCTGTTTTACTTTGTTTAGTAAATTGCACAGTTAGCTCATGTCTAGTTCCTAATGAGTCAAAGATTTCTATACTAGCAGTATGAGCTGATAAATACATATCTTGAGAGTATTTTTCATTATTACCTGCATTGAAATTTCCATCTAAGGCACTAAACATAGCTGTGAATTTATCATTAGTAGCTATTTTATTGGCCTCATTAGAATAACCTGTAACTTTAAAAGTCATGTCTTTGGATTCTGTTGTTTTTGGATTTGTGATTTTAAATCTACCATCACTTTCAACTACTACTTCTACAGCAGCATTTGCATCCTCTTTTGATCCTTGGCGTCCATCAGCACTTGCCCAATTTTCTATAGTTCCATCTCCATCATAATCCACTGCCCATCTTGCATCTCTTTGCAAAAGCTCTCTTAAGTCTTCGGTTGTATGAAAAGTTCTTTGACCATTAGCACTAGGCATATTTGCATCAGCTTTATTTGCCGCATTTGGGTTAGGATTTGGTCCTATATCTACACTGTTTGGACTATAAATATACTCATGAGCAGTAATTACTTGTACTTTATCCTTAGCAGGACTACCTGGCTGCCCATCAGTAGTTCCAAGCCAAGCTCTACGAGCTGTTCCCCTAAGAGTTATAACATCATTTAAATTTCCATTTTGCGGGTCATTATTAACAGTAATTTGTCCACCTGCAGTAGTATCTTCATGTATAACAATATCCAAATTTTTAGATTTTGCTGTAGTTCCTGTGCTATTATCGTTTGTAAAAGTGATTTGTCCATTTACTACCGAAGCCACTACACCAGTTTCAGCTGTCTTAGCATTGATAGCGTTTATAAAAGTTTCTTGTCCCACACCTTCTGCTTGAATATTTACACCATTAATGGTAATATTTAATTTTGCATTTTGCACCGTATCGCCATTTTTAAATCCCCAATATGTATATTCAGTATTTGCTGTCCATTTTGATCTATCTTGAGGTAAATCAGAGCTCATTTTAACATTTGAAGTATGCTTCGCATCAGCATAACTTACCCATATACCTTGACCACTTCTTAGGTTTAAGCCTTCACCTTGGGCATTAAATACTACACCCATATCCACACCTTTTTCTGTTACTTGGGCTCCACTTTTTGAAGTAGTGTAAAATTCAGTATGACCAGTATCATTTTCATCTATTACTGTTCCTGTGTCATTTCTCATACCATGAGTAGAATCTAGTGCATAAATGGGTCTTTTAGCAGAAGCATTAGCACCTAGAGTATTACCACTATCTAAATTTGCTGTAAGGCTTACTGAAGTACTTGGTCTAGCAGGCATACTCATACCAGGTGGGATCACTATATCGCCTACTGAGGTTGAAGAGTCGATTTGTCCTGTTTCTTGATTATAGTTCCAACCTTGAACAGTATAGCCATTATTATCTACGAAATTTCCTACTGCATCTGTTTTAAAGTCACCTGCACGGGTATAATACTGAGTAGTACCACCATCATTTGAAACGATGAAAAATCCGTCCCCATTGATAGCCATATCGGTGTTTTTATCTGTGGTTTGGATATTACCTTGAGAGTGAATTCTAGTAGTAGAATTTACACCAGAACCAAGTCCAACTTGCATAGGGTTTTTACCACCTAGGTTACCATCTGGAGCTGTAGCTATCTTAGAAGTTTGACTCATAAGCGTTGAGAAATCCGCACGAGAATATTTAAAACCAAATGTATTAACATTGGCTATGTTGTTACCTTCTACATCCATTGCGTATTGGTGTGCTTGGAGTCCAGAAACCCCAGCCCAAAGAGATCTCATCATAATTAAATCCTTTAAAAAATATTGCTTTGTGAATATCTCACAATCTTCTATTGCTTATGCAGATATAAAGCAATAAGTGTTCCAAAAATACAAATAAAATGAAATTAAAAATTAGAAAATAAATCAAAAATTAGATTTTAATGTGTAAAGTTTTTTTAAAATTACTCGATATAGTCAGTGAATCTTTTCAAAAATATTGCTTAATTAAGCGTGAGAAATCACGCTTAACTTTTATTTCTCTCTTTTAATTTAGCAATCACATCATTTAAACTCAAATCCGCATCAGCTAATAAAACATCTAAATGATAAAGCAAATCAGCTGCTTCATTTATCAGCTCATCTTTGTCTTTAACAGTGGCAGCTAAAGCCGTTTCAACGCCTTCTTCGCCTACTTTTTGTGCTATGCGTTTAGTGCCTTTTGAAAAAAGTTCAGCTGTGTAAGAAGAGCTTGCACAGGTGCTTTTACGAGAATTAATTAGCCTTTCAAGACGCGATAAAAATACAAAATCAGCCTTTTTAGAAAGTGTTTCAAAACAAGAAGTATCGCCTGTATGACAAGTAGCCCCGCTAGGTTTAACTAAAATCAAGATACAATCTCTATCGCAATCAAGCCCCATATCTATAATATGCAAAAAATTCCCACTTTGCTCGCCTTTCATCCACAAACGCTCTTTAGTGCGTGAGTAAAACACAACCTTTTGGTGCTTAAAACTCTCTCTTAGAGCTTGTTCATTCATAAAACCTTGCATTAAAACTTCACAAGAATGATAATCTTGAATGATCACAGGAACAAGGTTATTAACCTTTTGCCAGTTAATGCTTTTTATGAATTCTTCTTCATTTATCTTCATAGCCTTTCCTTTAAATACGAATTTGTATGCCTTGATCTTTTAAAAATAGTTTTAATTCTTTAATATCTATAAGTTTTTTATGAAATACTGAAGCTGCTAAAGCTCCATCAACACCAAGTTTAAAAGCGTCTAAAAAATGCTCTTTAGCTCCTGCACCACCACTTGCCACTAAAGGCACAGGGCAAATCTGTCTAACTTTAGCAAGTTGATCAAGATCATAGCCCTTTCTCATGCCATCTTGATTCATCATATTTAACACGATTTCGCCAGCTCCTAGCTCACATACTTGCTTTACCCACTCTAGTGTTTTTTTACCGCTATGATGAGATTTACTCTCATCTCCGGTGTATTTATAGACTAAAAGCTCGTTGTTTTCATCTTTAAAAGTATCTATGCCTACGACTACGCATTGCACTCCAAAGCTTTTTGCAAGGCGTGAGATTAAATCAGGGTCATTTAAAGCAGGGGAATTAATAGAAATTTTATCAGCACCATTTGCTAAAAGTTCTTTTGCGTCATCTTCACTTTTTATACCCCCTGCAACGCAAAATGGTATAGAGATATTTTGTGCTACTTTGCTTACCCAAGTTCTATCAATGCGCTCATTTTTAGCTGAAGCGGTTATATCATAAAATACAAGCTCATCAATGCCATTTTGTGAGTAAAATTTAGCAAGCTCAATGATATCGCCCATATCTTCATGGTTTTTAAACTGCACCCCTTTAACTACTCTACCATCTTTTACATCCAAACATGCAATTATGCGTTTTGCAAGCATTCTTGAGCCTCCTTTATGCTAAATTCTTTATCAAGCAAGGCTTTACCTACGATGATACCACTTACTATACCATTTAGCTTTTTAAAATCTTCTAAGCTTGCCACACCTCCACTTGCTTGGGTTTGTAAATGTGGGAATTTCTCATGCAAAGCTTTATATAAAGTGATATTTGCTCCACTCATCGTGCCATCTTTAGAGATATCTGTGCATAAAATATGCTTTACATCTTTATAAAAATTTAAAAGCTCAAATAATTTTTCATCGCTTGTTTTACTCCATGCATCAACAGCCACAAAAAACTCATCTTTAACGCAAATACTATCAAGTGCTAAGACTATATTTTCTACGCCAAATTCATTTAAAAGCTCTTGTGTAAAGGCTTTGTTTTTAACCGCTAAAGAGCCTATAACTACGCGTTTAACACCACTATCAAACAAAGCTTTAACCTCATCTTTAGTGCGAATTCCTCCGCCTACTTGAAGATTTACTTTGATTTTAGAAGCTAGATTTTCTATGAGTTTTAGTTGTCTTTTACTAGGATCTTTTGCACCGCTTAAATCCACCAAATGAAGCCAAGCAATGCCTTGAGCCTCATACTCTTGAAATTTAGCTAAAGGATCAAAGCTGTATTCTTGCTTTTTAGCATAATCACCCTTATAAAGCCTTACTACTTTACCATCTATTAAGTCTAATGCTGGAATGATTTGAGTTTGCATTTTTACCTACATATTTATGAAATTTTTTAATAATACTTCACCCGCTTCGCCACTTCTTTCAGGGTGAAACTGCACACCATAAAAATTGTCTTTGTTTAAACTTGCACTAAATTTAGTAGAGTACTCACACTCTGCGATGGTGTATTCATTTAAGCCCACACAATAACTATGCACAAAATAAAAATAAGCCCCATCTAAGTCTTTAAAAAGCTCGTGCGAGCTAAAGACTTGATTCCACCCCATATGTGGGAAAGTAAAATTTGCTTTTTCTTGGAATTTTTGTGTCTCAAAAGGCATAATGCCAAGTGTTTTTTGGTGTAATTCTTCTGAAAATTTACCCAAAATTTGCATACCAAGACAAATACCTAAAAGTGGTTTTGTGGTAGTTTGGATAAAATTTTCTAAATTAAGTGCTTGTAAATTTTCCATTGCTTTAGCTGCTGTGCCAACTCCAGGAAGCAAAAGCTTATCTGCTTGTGAGAGTTCTTTTAAATCATGCGTGATGATACTTTTTTGTCCTAAACGCTCAATTGCAAAAGCAAGAGAAGCTAAATTCGCACAACCTGTATCTATAATAGCTAGTTTCATATCACTCCTTTAGAGCTTGCTAGGTTTTCATTTTCTATTTTTATAGCCATTTTTAAAGCTCTTGCAAAGGCTTTAAAAAGTCCTTCGGCCTTGTGATGATCGTTTTTGCCTTTAACTTTTAAATGCAAACTCGCACCCATAGCATAACTTAGTGAGTAGAAAAAATGCTCTATCATTTCTGTGCTTAATTCTCCAAGCTTTTCTTTTTTAAACTTAGCCTTATAAACTAAATGCGGTCTATTGCAAAAGTCAATCGCACAACTTGCCAAGCACTCATCCATAGGCAAAACAAAGCCATACCTTGCAATGCCTATTTTTTGATCAAGTGCGCTTTTGATAGCCTCGCCCAAAGCAAGTGCAACATCTTCTACGCTGTGATGTTCATCAACTTCTAAATCCCCTTTGCATTTTATCTCTAAAGATATATTTGCATGCGTAGCAATTTGCTCTAACATATGATCAAAAAATGCGATATTTGTTTTTATATCAGCTTTTGCTTTCTCATTAAAAGCTATTTTAACTTGAATTTGAGTTTCTTTGGTATTACGCTCTATACAGGCGCTGCGGTAATTTTGCAAGATAAAATCAGCGATTTGCTCCCAGTTAAAATCGTTTTTATCATATTTTAAACCTTGAATTCCAAGATTTTGTGCCAAAAGCATATCGCTGTCTCTATCGCCTATAACAAAACTTTTATTTTTATCATAAAGTTTATTTTTGATATAGTTTTCAAGCATGGCAGTTTTTGGCTTCCTACAGGCGCAATTTTCATGCTCAAAATGTGGGCATATAAAAATATCTTCAAATTCTATACCACAACTTTGAAAAACACTTAGCATTTTTTCATGAGCCTTGTCAAAATTTTCCCTAGGAAAAGAATCTGTGCCTAGGCCATCTTGATTACTCACCATAACAAATTTAAAACCAAAATTTTTTAACTTTAAAAGTGCATTGATGGCACCTTTTTCAAACTCAAGTTTTTCTAAAGAATCGATTTGAAAATCATCTTTTGGCTCATCAATGAGCGTGCCATCTCTATCGATAAATAAAATTTTTCCACTCATTTTAGACTTTCTAATCTTAAACTCACGGCATTTTTATGCCCATCAAGCCCTTCAGCTGCTGCTAAAATTTCCACCACAGGCCCAAGTTTTTTAAAGCCTTCTTTACTAAGTTCTTGTACAGTCATTCTTTTCATAAAATCAGCAAGCCCTAAAGAAGAATAAGACTTAGTAAAACCATAAGTTGGTAATACGTGATTTGTCCCACTTGCATAATCTCCCATGGATTCTGGAGAATACTCACCTAAAAATACTGAACCTGCGTGCATAATATCATCAAGCAAGCCAGATGGATTTTGTGTATGAATGATCAAATGCTCGGGTGCATAGTCATTTGAAATACTTATGGCATGTTTTATATCTTTTGCAAGAATGATTTTAGAGTGCGCTAAAGATTTTGAAGCAATTTCTTTACGCGAGAGTTTTTCAAGCTGTAAAGCAACTTCACTATCTACTTCTTTGGCTAGTTTTTCACTTGTACAAACTAAAATCGCTTGAGAATCTGCTCCATGCTCAGCTTGTGAGAGTAAATCTGAAGCTATAAATTTAGCATTAGCAAATTCATCTGCTAAAACTAATACCTCTGAAGGTCCTGCTTGCATATCAATAGCTACTCCATGATTATTAACTTGCTTTTTGGCTTCAGTTACAAAAGCATTTCCGGGACCAAAAATTTTATCTACTTTTTGCACACTTTGCGTTCCATAAGCAAGCGCTGCTATGGCTCCTGCTCCGCCTATTTGATACACTGCATCAACTTTGCAAAGTTTTGCCACAAAAGCAATGGCAGGATGAAGTGGTGCTGGGGAAGCTAAGGCTATAAATTTACATTTTGCAATTTTAGCTGGGATAGCTAACATGAGTGCAGTTGAAAAAAGTGGTGCTAAGCCTCCTGGTATATAAAGTCCTACTTTTTCAATAGCTCTTGTTAGCACCTTGCAAGTTACCCCTTCAAAGGTTTGAACTTCTATGGTTTTACTTTCTTGAGCTTTGTGGAATTTATAGATATTTTCATAAGCTATTTTAATAGCTTGTTTTAACTCATCATCAATTTGCTCTGCTAAATTACTAAGCTCTTCATCGCTTAGTTTAATGGAATTTAACTCTACTTTATCAAATTTTACAGCCATTTGTTTTAAAGCTTCATCGCCATTTATTTTGACATCTTCAATGATTTGTTCTACTATGGTTTTAACCTGTGCATTAGCACTTATAGCAGGACGCTTAAGTGCTAATTCTTGTTCGCTTTGGTTTAATTTTTCAAAATCAAGTATTTGCATTTTTATCCTTTAAGAGAGCATTTTTTCAATAGGTAAAACTAAAATCGCACTTGCGCCTTCTTTTTTCAAAGCTTCCATAGTTTCCCAAAATAAATTTTCTTGACTTACCATATGTAGCGCCACTCTAGCTTTATCATTTTCTAAAGGTAAAATCGTAGGTTTTTCAACACCTGGTAATAAAGCTGTGATTTTTTCCAACTTTTCAATAGGAGCATGCAACATGATGTATTTTGACTCTCTTGCTTGCATAACTCCATTAATCCTAATGAGTAGTTTATCGATTAATTCTTGTTTATGTGAAGCTAAACTTTCTTTTCTTTGGATTATGCAAGCTTTTGACTTATAAATCACCATAACTTCTTTAAGTCCGTTTGCTTTTAAGGTAGCACCACTTGAAACTAAATCACAAATTCCATCAGCTAAATTTGCACTTGGCGCTACTTCAACTGAGCCTGTTAGCATACAAGTTTTATAAGGAATGTTATTTTCTTCCATAAAACGCTTTAAAAGCTGTGGATAAGAAGTTGCTATGCGTAAATTTTTAAAACTTTCTATACCTTTATACTCACTATTTTCTGGCAATGCTAAAGACAAACGACACCCACCAAAATCAAGCTTTTTAAGCATTGTAAAATCTGCGTTTTCGTTTTTTGATTTTCTTTCTAGTTCATTTTCTTCTAAAACATTTTCTCCAACTATGCCAAGATCTACTACTCCATCAAAAATTAGCCCTGGTATATCATCATCTCTTACTCTAAGTAAATCAATAGGTAAATTTGTAGAAAAAGCAATCAAGCTTTGATCGTGTATGCGAAGTTTTACGCCTATGGACTCAAGCAAGGCGATAGAGTCTTTACTTAAACGACCTGATTTTTGTATAGCTATGCGTAATCTTGAATTTTCTTGCATTTTTTTCCTTTTTTGTAGTTAAAAAGATTAATAGTAGCAAAAAATGGATAAAAATACAAAAAATAGTAAGTAAATAAAAAAAATTAAGAAGTTTTTAGCCTTTAAAAAGGCTAAAAATTAAGCTACGAATTCGATGAAAGCCATTTCTGCAGCATCGCCACGGCGGATTCTTGTTTTGATAATTCTTGTATAACCACCGTTTCTATCTGCAAATTTAGGTGCGATTTCTGTTACAAGTTTATTTGTAGCTTCTTTATCTTGCAAGCTAGCAAAAACTGCTCTATGGGCATTGAAATCACCTTTTCTTGCACGAGTGATCAATCTTTCAACATAACCTCTTAATTCTTTTGCTTTAGGTAATGTTGTTTCTATTTTACCTGCTTTAATAATAGCAATGGTAAGGTTTTTTAATAAGGCTGCACGGTGAGTAGAAGTGCGACCTAACTTTCTATATCCATGTCTATGTCTCATTGATTATCCTTCATTTTGTGCTTTTAATTCTGTAATTTTTCTTTTTAGCGTTTCTTTTGCACTATCACTGAGTTTTGAATTTCCTATAGGAAAACCTATAGACTCCATCACACTTTTAATCTCATCTAAAGATTTTTTACCTAGATTTTTTAAATCTGCAAGTTCGCCTACACTCATTAAAGCAAGCTCACCGATATAAACCACATTTGCTTTTTCTAGGCAATTAAAGCTTCTTGCGCTTAAATTTAACTCAGTTATATTTTGAAGTAATTTTACATGTTCTACTTCATTATTTTGTGTTTGGCTTCTTACAACGCTTTGAGCATTAGTGATTTTATCAAACACCGATAATTGTTTATACATTGCTTCTAAAGCATTTTTAAAAGCATCACTTGGTGAAATTTGACCATCAGTTGTGATTGTAAAAACAACTTTTTCATAATCTGGGTTATCTTCAAAAAGCACTTTTTCTATATCATAAACTGCATGTTTTACTGGAGTAAAGAATGCATCAAGTGCTATAAATTCAGGATCTAAGAAATTTTGCACTTCTTCAGAAGGTACATAACCTATACCTTTTTCAATGATTAAGGTAAATTCTAAATCTGCATCTTCATTGATCGTTGCAAGATAGCTATCTGCGTTCACAACCTCAACAACATCGTTATCTAAGTCTTTTCCGCAAATTTCTTTTGGTCCTTTAAAACTAAAAGTTATAACTTCTTTTTCAGAATCTGTTTTTAGTTTAAATCTTAATTTTTTTAGATTGATAATAAACAATGCTACATCTTCAAGCATACCACGCATACTATCAAATTCATGTGCTACGCCTTTGATTTTAACTCCTGTTGGAGCAAAACCTACTGTGCTTGAATAAAGCAAACGACGCAAAGGATGCGCCAAAGTAATAGCATAGCCAATTTCAAAAGGCCATGCGCTTACTTTTGCTACTGTATCACTGATATTTTCAATACTAAACTCTGTCGGTGTATAAGCAGAAGTTGTAATATGTCTCATATCAAAAACCTTTATTATTTAGAGTACAACTCAACGATATATCTTTCCTCAACTGGAATGATAACTTCTTCTCTTTCAGGTTTTCTTGTAAAAATTCCAAATCTTTTATCTTTTTCTACATCAACCCAAGCAACTATACCAGTTTGAGCAGTAAGTTCGATCGCTCTTGAAATTTGAGGATTGTTTTTGCTTTTTTCAATCACTTCAATTTTTTGACCTGCTTCTACTCTATAACTAGGAATATCCACTCTTTTACCATTTACTAAAATATGTCCATGAGTTACAAGTTGCCTAGCAAAACGGCGTGTTGTAGCAAAACCCATTCTATAAACAACATTATCAAGCCTTTGTTCTAAAAGCTGGATTAAAAGCGCACCGGTGTTGCCATCTTTTCTAGCAGCTTCGCTAAATAATCTTCTAAATTGTTTTTCGCTAACTCCATACATAAACTTAGCTTTTTGTTTTTCTCTTAATTGAAGTCCGTATTCGCTGATTTTAGCTTTTCTTTGTCCATGCTGACCTGGTGCGTAAGGGCGTTTATCTAAAGCACTTTTACCTGCTAATCTTCTTTCGCCTTTCATTGCCAAGCTTACGCCAAGTCGTCTTTCTAATTTCTCTACTGGTCCTCTATATCTTGCCATTATAATTCTCCTAAATCTTATATCTTATTCTTAGACACGACGACGTTTTGGTGGTCTACAACCATTATGAGCTAATGGGGTAATATCTTTTAAGAAAGTTACTTTAATACCTTCCATAGCACCTACACTCTTAACCGCTGTCTCACGACCACTTCCTGGTCCTTGTACTTTAATACCTACTTCTTTAATACCATGTTCTTTTGCTTTATTTAAAGCATCTTCTACTGCTTGTTGTGCTGCGTAAGGAGTTGATTTTTTAGAACCTTTAAATCCTAAACCACCTGCACTACTCCAAGCGATAGCATTTCCCATTTCATCAGTTACAGTAACCATAGTATTATTAAATGTTGCACTGATATAAACTATACCTTTAGCTATATTTTTTTTAACTACTTTTTTCTTAACTACTTTTCTTTTTGCCATTTTCTATCCTTATGATTTTGCACCAACGGTTTTTCTCTTACCTTTTCTAGTTCTGGCATTTGTTTTTGTTTTTTGACCACGAACCGGTAAGCCTTTTCTATGTCTTAAGCCTCTAAAGCTTCCTAGATCCATTAATGCTTTGATATCCATAGCAACTTGTTTTCTAAGATCACCCTCAACCATATAGTTTTCTTGAATTTCTTTACGGATAGCTGCTGCTTCATCTTCACTTAGTTCATGAACTCTTTTATCATAAGAAATTCCTGTTTTATCTAAGATTTTTCTTGAAGTATGCAAACCTATACCATAAATATAAGTCAAACCATATTCAATTCTTTTTTTCTTTGGTAAATCCACACCTGCAATACGAGCCATAAATTATCCTTGTCTTTGTTTGTGTTTTGGATTTTCGCAAATAATGCGAACTACGCCTTTACGACGAACTACTTTGCATTTGTCACACATCTTTTTAACAGATGGTCTAACTTTCATGCTTTACTCCTGTTATTGTAAATTCCACTTTTTTTACAACTGCACCAGGTTTTTAGAGCAACCAACTATTTTCAAAATAAGTGGTGATTTTGAAAATACTTCTTCATACAGTTTTATTGCAATTTCTGCAAAAGTGCTAATTATACTTTACTTTTGCTTTTAAACAACTTAGACTTATTTGTATCTAAATGTAATACGACCCTTATCAAGGCTATAAGGCGTTAGCTCTACTTTAACTCTATCGCCAGGCATAATCCTAATATAATGCATACGCATCTTACCTGCAATATGACAAAGTATCACATGTTTATTATCTAATTCAACTTTAAAAGTTGCATTAGGTAAAGCTTCGATTACATTACCATCAATTTCGATAATATCATCTTTTGCCAATGCTTTTCTCCTTTCTACAAAATACAAAGCTATTATTTTATCACAATTTTTCTTTTTAAATTTTTAATATTTTTTACAAACTACGGCATTTTTTATTATAATTATCAAAACACTATAAAAGAAAGTATTTAAATGTTAAAAAGTTTAAAAAGAAAAGATTATAAAACACTTTCCTTATCTTCTTTGGGAGGAGCTTTAGAATTTTATGATTTTGTGATTTTTGTCTTTTTTGCTAATTATATTTCAAGAAATTTTTTTCCAAGCGATATGAGTGATTTTTGGAAACTTTTAAATACTTATGGAACCTTTGCAGCAGGATATTTGGCTAGGCCACTTGGTGGTATAGTTATGGCGCATTTTGGTGATAAATTTGGCCGTAAAAAAATGTTTATGCTAAGCATATTACTCATGGTGCTTCCAACTTTTTCTTTAGCTTTTATACCTACTTTTGAAAGCATAGGTTATCTAGCTCCGGTATTTTTACTACTTGTTAGAATAGCTCAAGGTGTAGCTATAGGCGGGGAACTACCTGGTGCTTGGGTATTTGTAAAAGAACATGCGCCTGATGGGAAAGATGGTTTTTGTGTTAGCGCTATTAATGCTTCTATGGCTTTTGGAATTCTTTTAGGATGTGCTGTTGCATTGGTAATTAATCATTGTTTTGAGCAAGAATCAATTTATGATTATGCTTGGCGTATTCCTTTTGCTATTGGTGGATTTTTTGGCATTATTTCTATATATCTTAGAAAATTTCTAGAAGAAACACCGATTTTTCAAAAAATGCATCAAGAAAATAATTTAGAAAAATTTCCGCTAAGGACACTTTTTAAAGAAAAAAATATTTTTTTAGACATCATCGCCTCTATGCTTTTAACATGGATGCTTACAGCTTGCGTGATCATACTCATTTTACTTATGCCAAATTTTATACCTGAGGTTTTAGTTCTTGATAAAACAGATGCTATTTTAATACAAATGATTGCGATAATAATTTTATCTTGTGGAACTTTGCTTGCTGGAATTTGGGTAGATAAATTTGGCTTTTTAATCACTAGTTTGATATTTACAATAGGTTTTAGTCTTTCTTGCTTTTTTTATTTTTATTTTTTCTATGCTCAAATTTTACATTTAAGTATATATTTTTATTTTATTGCATGTTTTTTTGGTGGTATTAATGCCTTAGCGCCTATTTTAATGTGTAAAATTTTTAAACCAAGTATTCGCTTTAGTGGAATTTCTTTTTCTTATAATATAGCCTATGCTATAGCAGGTGGTTTTACACCTCAGCTTGTATTTATATTGCATTCTTTAGCTATAAGACCTGAGAATCCTTTTGTTTATGGAATTTTTATTTATATTTTATTTCTATCATTTATAACACTTCTAACCACTGTATTTACTTATAAAAGATTAAGATTTTAGTGCTATAATTAATAAAAATTATTAACTAAAAATTTATAAAATAAAGGAAAATGATTATGAAAACTTTTATTGTTTTAATATTTTCTTTACTACCACTTTTAGCACTTGAAATGATTACCCCTTTGCCTGAAAGTATTCCTTATGATAAAGAAAAAGCTATCTTAGGTAAAAAGCTTTACATGGATACAAGTTTATCAAAAGATAAAAAAGTATCCTGTAATACTTGTCATGATATTACAAAATTTGGAGTAGATAATAAAACTTTTTCAACGGGTATTAATGGCATAATAGACGAACCATTTCATACACCTACAAATTTCAATGCTGTTTTTAATCTATCTCAATTTTGGAGAGGCAATGCAAAAGACTTGCAAGATCAAGCCAAACATCCTTTATTAAATCCCAAAGAAATGGGCTTAAAAGATGAAAGCGAAGTAGTACAAATTGTAAAAGCTAACCCAATTTATGAAAAAGAGTTTAAAAAACTTTATGGAGAAATTAGCTTTGAAAATATAACACACGCTTTAGCTGAGTTTCAAAAAACCTTACTCACTCCAAATTCTCCTTTTGATCGCTACTTAAAAGGTGATAAAAATGCAATAAGCGAGCAAGCAAAAAGAGGTTACAATGCTTTTTTGTCAAATGGTTGTATAGCATGCCATCAAGGTCAAAATATAGGTGGCAATATGTATCAAAAAATGGGAGTATTTGTACCTTATGATAATGGAACAAACTGGAAAGGGCGCTATGAGATTACCCAAGATCCTCATGATCAATTTGTAGTAAAAGTGCCAAGTCTTAGAAATATAGCCAAAACTGCTCCTTATTTTCATGATGGCTCCATGCCAACACTTGATGCTTGCGTGCAATTTATGGCTTATTATCAACTTGGTAAATTTTTAGAACAAGATGTGGTTGATGATATAGTTGCTTTTTTAAATTCTTTAACAGGAGAATACCATGACCCACTCAAATAAAAAATCTTTTTCTTTTTTAAAACAATTCATCACTTTGTCTATAGTGGTTTTGGTATTACTTTTAACTTTGACATTATTTATCTTTAATACCTACAACACCACAAAAAGAAATTCACTCATCATGGGTTCTTTTCAAAAATTAGAAATTCTAGATACCAAAATAGATGAGATTTTTAAAAACAAACTCAATTTGCAAAATTATGACACTAGCGTTGCTTTAATACAAGATTTTGAAAATACTTTAGCAATTTTAAAAGCCAATAAAATAGACACTAAAAAAATACAAACGATTTTTGAGAAAAAAAATGCTCAATTACAGCATTTTAAATCAGCTAATTCTATTGCTATAAATTCAAAACTTTATCTTTATGAAATTCAACAAGAAATCATTAAACAAACAAACAAGCTAGCACTTACTGCTCAAGAAGCTAGACAAATAGAATCTATCGGGGATATATTAAGCATCATAGGAACTATGGATATACTAGAACCTTTAGCACAAAATCGTCTCCAGAGTTTAGTAGCAAATTTAAACACAAACGATCCACAGCTTCCACAAGAATTATTTGAACTTTTTAGCACACATTGTAAAATGATACTAAGTCAGATTAAAATTTTAAAAGATAATTCTCAAAGTTTTCTTGATCAAGAATTACAAAAAGAAATCATATCTCATAAAAATTTTATTGCTCAAGAAATTAATCTTAACAACAAATACAATCTTTACACCGCTATAGGAATTTTCTTATTCACCTTAGCTGTATTGATTTTCTTCATACTTTTAACATTAAAAAAAGTAATCATACCTATATCTTTACTTGAAAAACTAAGTGCAAACTTAGCTGGCGAGCATGCGAATTTAAGTGCAAGATTAGATATTGATAAAAAAAGTGAATTAGCAACAAGTGCTGGCTATATAAACTCTTTTATACAAATAGTGCAAAATTCGGTTTTAGAAGCTATACAAACTGCAAATTCAAGTCACAAAAGCTCACAAAAGCTTTCTCAAAATGCTGAAGTTTTACAGCAAAGCTCACTTTTACAACATGAACAAATTTCTAATGTCCATGAAATAAGTTCTATCTTAGAAAGCCATATAGACTTAACACAAAATTTAGCTAAAAACACTATAAATGATATGCATGGCATGCAAGAAGTAATGGCTAAAGTTGAGCTTACACTTAAAGAATTAGTAGAGCTTATATTATTAAGCGGCGAAAAAGAACAAAGTGTTTTAAGTGCTATGGATATGCTAGTACAAAGTGCTGATAGCATAGTAGAAGTTACTACAACCATAAAAGATATAGCCGATCAAACCAACTTACTTGCGCTAAATGCAGCTATTGAAGCAGCGCGTGCAGGCGAGCATGGACGTGGCTTTGCTGTGGTTGCTGATGAAGTGAGAAATCTAGCAGATAAAACCACAAAATCTTTAGTTGCTATAGAAACCACCGTAAGAACTATAGTGCAACAAATCAATGACAATAAAAGTTTGATGGATGGAATTCATCAATCCATGAATGATACCTCTAACAAAGCTAATATCTTACAAGGTGAGGTTGGAACTTCTATAGAAAAATTAAAAACAAGTATTCATTCTACTAAAATCATGGAAGAAAAAAGCGATGAATCAAAAGCTAAAATGAATGAACTAGAACAAAATATAGAAAAAGTAACTGAGCTTGCAAATTGTGTTAAAAACTACTCCCTTGATTTAACGCAAATTTCACAAGATGTTTTAGAAAATGCTTCTAAACTTTCAGAAAAATTAAAAACATTCGAGTAAGAAAGATTAAACTTTCTTACTTAGATAAAATATCTGCCTTACCATTTATAATAGCAATACAATGCTCATAATGAGCTGCATTTAAACCATCTTTGCTTCCTGCTTCCCAATTACCTTTTAAATGCACCGGTGTGCCATCTTTTTGACATACCATAGGCTCTATGCAAAATACCATGCCATTTTTGATTTTAGGTCCACTTTTTGCACTAGCACCTGGTTCTAAATAATTTGGAATTTCAGGCTCACCGTGAGGTTTTTTACCTATACCATGACCACAATAACCTTTCAAAGGCACAAAACCTCTTTTAGTAATAAACTCACCAAGCTCATAAGAAAGCTCTTTAAAGCGCATACCCTCTTTGATAATATCTATAGCATAATACAAAGCATCTTTAGCACAAGCAATTAACGCCTCATCAGTAGCTGAAATTTTACCTATAGGTATAGTCCTTGCTGCATCTCCATAGTATCCATCTATGCAAGTACCTACATCAAGACCTAAAATATCGCCTTCTTTTAAAATACGTTCATCGCCTACACCATGAATACAAGCTTGATTAAGCGAGATGCAAATACTGCCTGGAAAACCATATAAACCTTTAAAAGATGGTTTTGCACCATGATCAAGTATAAATTCTTCCGCTTTAATATCAATTTCTTTTAAACTCATACCTGGAGCTATAATGCCCTCTAGATAATCAAGCGTTCTAGCTACAAGCTCATTTGCTTTGCGTAGTTTTTCTATCTCTGCTGGTTTTTTGATTTCTATCATTTATGTTTTCCTTAAAATTTTTAAAAATTTAGCATTTATGCGCTTTTAAAAGCTTTAAGGAAAAACCTTAAGTTTTACAACTTAAGGTTTTAACATACACTTGTAAGATTGGTAGCTAAACCACCTAAAGAAGTTTCTTTGTATTTTGAGTTCATATCCTTGCCGGTTTCATACATAGTTTTTATAACCTCATCAAGACTTACTTTTGGAGTTGATTTTCTACTCATTGCCATTCTAGCAGCCGAAATAGCTTTAATCGCTCCAAAGGCATTTCTTTCTATGCAAGGAATTTGCACTAAACCACTTACTGGATCACAAGTTAATCCTAAATGGTGTTCCATCGCAATTTCAGCAGCATTACAAGCTATCTTTGCATCAAAACCCATCACAGTGGCCATAGCTCCTGCTGCCATAGAACTTGCACTACCAATTTCAGCTTGACAGCCAGCTTCAGCACCACTTATGCTTGCATTTTTCTTATAAAAAGAACCTATTAACATAGCAGTTAGTAAAAAATTAATAGCCTTTTCATCATTAAAACCAACCGTATGGTTTTTAAGATAAAGCATTACAGCAGGCACAACAGCACAAGCTCCATTGGTTGGAGCAGTTACTACTCTAGCTCCACTTGCATTTTCCTCTGCAATAGCAATAGCATATAAAGAAATAAAATCAATAATCCCCAAAGGATCGCTTGTCATAGCCAAACGCTCATTAAGCCCTTTAGCACGGCGCTTTAAGTGCAAATTTCCTGGAAGAAAATCTGAACTTGGATGAATACCATTATAATAAACTTCTTGCATTACTTCCCAAATTTCTAAACAATAAGCTCTAATTTCTTCTTTGGTATGAAATTGAAGCTCATATTCATAAGAAAGTTTTGCTAGATCCCATGATTTTTCTTCACAAATTTTTAAAGCATCACTTGCATTGTTAACATCAAGTTCTAATTTAGTATGTTTTTGCTCACAAGCCCCATCTTTGTGTTTTTGAAGCTCAGCTTCACTCATAACAAAACCACCACCCACTGAATAATAAATTTCTTCAGCAATGATTTCTCCATTTTCATCATAAGCGCTTACTTTTAACCCATTTTCATGTAAAGGTAAAAAGTCTTTTTCAAAAATCAAATCTTTATCATAATCAAAATTTAATTCTTTTTGAGCATTTAAAACCAAAATTTTATCTTGTAAAATTTTATTAAACACACGATCTTGCAAAGCAGCGTTAAGTTCTTTTGCTCTTAAGCCACTCAAACCCCATATAATAGCCTTATCACTTAAATGGCCTTTACCAGTAAGTGATAAAGAGCCATAAAGTTTGATTTGAATTTTTGTAATTTGCGTGATTTTATCTTTAATCTTTTCACAAAACATATTACCCGCTAGCATTGGTCCTAAGGTATGAGAAGATGAAGGACCAACACCAACTTTAAATATACTTAAATTACTACTCATTCACTAACACCTTAAAAAGTATAAATTACAGTAATAATTGTCAAAATACCTGTGATAAATACAAATGCATCTAAAGCTTTATTTTGGAATTTTTTCATTTTAGATACAGTATAAATTGCAATCATAGGCATTAAGAATAAGATTGCAGCAATAATTGGACCACCTAAGCTTTCAATAAAACCTAAAATGCTTGGATTTACATAAGCAGTAATTAACATAACAATATACATTACTAAAGTAGAATAAACTGCGATTTTTTTCAAATCAGGGTTTTCATTACCTGCTAATTTGCAGCATTTTCTAACTATACCATAAGCACCTTCTCTAGCACCAAAATAATGACCAAAAAATGAACTAGAAATTGCTAAAAATGCGATTAATGGACCACCATAAGAAATAAATGGATTATCAAGCTTATTAGCAAAATAAGAAAGCACAGGTATGTTTTGCGCTCTAGCTTCAGCAAGTTCAGCTGGAGTTAAAGAAAGCACACAAGATACCACAAAAAACATAACAAAAGCAAGCAACATTACAGAGGTTCTAAGCAAAATTTGATTTGCTTTTTGTACCGAATTTTCAGGATATTCTCTTTTTACACTTAGAGAAAAAGTAGAAATAGCCGGTGAGTGATTAAACGAAAACACTAAAACTGGTAAAGTTAGCCACACTATAGTGATAAATTCTTTCGTACCAGGAATAGCACTAAAACTTTCAAATGACCATTGTGGAATAAGATATAAAGAAAATAAAAATAAAATAGCACATAAAGGATACACAAGCCATTCGCATACTTTAGTGATTAATTCTTCACTAAAAAGCATAATAAGCATAAAAATACTTACCAAAACAAAAGCAAAAAGCGCTCTATAAAAAGGAAGTAAATTAGCTATAGTTTTTCCTTGTTCATTAACACTTGTTTGATACATAGCACTAATTGCACTTGCAAAAGAACCATTTGGATCTAAAAGCGGTAAGAATTGATTATAAATAAAACTCTCAAAAGTATTAGTTATACCTACACAATATGCTAAACAAATTGGGAAAATTGCAAAGAAATAAAGCACAGAAATAAAAATACTTACTTTTCTACCAAAATACTCTTCAGCCGCATGAGTAATGTCTTTATCATTACCATTTGCTTGGCATACAAAACGACTTAAGGCTCTATGGCTTAAATACACCATTGGAAAAATAATCAAAGCCATCACAACAACTGGCCAAAAACCACCAACACCTGCCTTAATAGGTAAAAATAAAATCCCCGCACCAACTGCAGTCCCAAAAAGAGAAAGCATCCAACGCGTATCAAAAGAATTCCACTTAAGATTATCCACATTTTCTCCTTGTAAAAAATAATAAAAAAAGCTTTTACCTAAAAAACTTTTTGTATTATTTTACAAATATGCTCTGGAGTAATTTGGCATAATTTTTTCTCTTTCATTTAAAGCAACTGCGGCTTCATTTGCAAAATTTGGATTTCTTAGTAATTTTCTACCATAACAAACCAAATCACACACCCCACCCAAAAGCAAAGCCTCACCTTCGCTAGAACTATTTATAAGACCTACACAAGATATAGGAATTTTAACAACTTCTTTTAAGGCCTTAGCATAAGGAGCTTGATAAAGTGGTGCTATGTTTGGCACTAAAGAAGGTTTATTGATATTTCCTCCTGCTGAAACATCTAACATATCAATACCTAATTTTTCTAAAATCAAGGCAAGTTTTTTACTATCTTCTAAATTCCAACCACCTTCTTGCCATTCCGTGGCTGAAATTCTTACAAATAAAGCAATATCAACTTCTTTTTTTATGCGCTTAATAATATCACACAAAAGACGTATTCTATTTTCAAAACTACCACCATATTCATCATCTCTTTGATTTGATAAAGGCGATAAAAACGAGCTAAGCAAATATCCATGAGCACCATGAAGCTCTACTGCGTCATAACCTGCTTCTTTAGCTCTTTTAGCACTTTGAATAAATTCTTGCTCGATTTGTAAAATTTCATCTTTGCTTAAAACATGAAGTTTGGAAAATTTTTCACTAAAAGCTATATTGCTTGGGGCTTTTGATATGGCTTCTTTACACGAATTTTTACGGCCACTGTGATTTAGCTGAATGGCAATTTTAGCACCAAAATGATGACAAAGCTCAACAAGCTCTTTATGTCCTTGAATTTGAAAATCTTCCCAAAGACCAATATCATTATCAGCTATTTTTGCATTTTCATTAATCGCACAAGCTTGAACTATGATAAGCCCAACACCACCCAAAGCTCTGGCTCCATAATGTATCAGGTGAAATTGATTAATCTTACCATCTAAAACTTGTGTTTCATACATATCCATAGGGGGCATTACAATGCGATTTTTTACATAAAAATTTCCAATCTTTAGCTCACTTAAAAGTAAAGACATAATATCCCTTGAAATATTTTTATATTACTATAATAGAAAAAAATTAATTTTTCTTAAAATACATTGTATTTTTAATTGATATTGTAAATTTTAATAATTAATTATCAAAAAAATATTTTTTGAATATATTTTTTTATCTTAATAATAATATTTCAAATGTTAATTTTTCTATTTTTTGTCAAAGAAAATGAAAATTTAAAATAAAAAAGTGTAAAAACCACACATTTTAATCGAATAAGCTTTTCTCAAAACACTTTAGCATAAAGCTTTTGCGGTGCAAGGGCGAATAACCAAATGCTTTAATTTTTTCTATATGAGCTTTTGTACCATAACCTTTGTGTTTATCAAAATCATAATGATTATATAATTTAGAAAAATAACACATTTTTTGATCACGACTTACCTTGGCTAATATACTAGCTGCTGAAACTTCTTGTACTTTCATATCAGCTTTAATCATGGTTTTTATGCCTAAAACTCCATAATTTAAATTTCCATCATATAAAATCTCATCTTGATTAAAGTGTTTTTTTATGATTTTTAAAGCTAGTTGTAAACACTGATTAAGCCCTAAAGTATCAATCTGCAAAGGCGAAAAAGCAAGGATTAAAAAATTTGAGCTAGAAAGAATTTGCTCATATAATTCTTCTCTTTTTTTTGCGCTTAATTTTTTAGAATCAGCCAAACCATCAATATTTTTTAAAAGCTTGCAAGCTCCTATGTGCATATCTCCAGCCAAAGCCCCACGTCCAGCCTCATCTACTCCAACTAAAGCCATTATCTTTCCTTTATAATGCTATATTTTTCTACTAAATTTTCTAAAGAATAATTCATATTAGCAGGAGAGCTTGAAGGAAGTTCAAAAAAATCTTGCTCAGGATAAAATTTGCTAAAATATTTACTTGCAACTTTACCTAATACACAAATTTTTTCTATATTTGCCTTATCTAAAATAATATTTATATCATTTGCTTTAGCATAAGAAATAGTTTTATCGTCTGAATTTTTTATCTTACAACTTGCTATAACATCCCAAAGCGCTATATGATTTGCTTTTAAAAAAACTTTTTGATCTTGCACTGTTTTTAACTCACACTTAAATAATATTTCAAAAATACGCCAAAAACGATTTTTGCTATGTTGATAATAAAAATTTTCTTCTCTTGATTTAATAGATGGAAAAGAACCTAGTATCAAAACTTTTGAGTTTTCATCAAAAAAAGGTTCAAAAGGATGAATTAGAATTTGCATATTAGACCTTGATAAAAATAAAATATTTTATCATTTTTATCAAGGTTTTTAAAATTATCCTAAAAATTCACGTTTGAAGTATTCTTTTGGAGCTTTACATAAAGGACAGGCATTTGGTGCTTTTTTACCACGGTGTATATGCCCACAAACTTCACAAACCCATAACTCTTCTACTTCTGAATTAAAGAAATCTTCTTCTTCAAGCATTTTTTTAAGCGCTAAATATTCTCTTTCATGTTCAATTTCTACTTTACCTATAGCTGTAAATAATCTTGCTATATTTCTTTTGCCCTCATCTTCTGCGATTTTTGCAAAATTTGGATACATAGTAGTATGCTCATAGTTTTCACCCTCTGCTGCGCAGATTAAATTTTTAGCAGTCTCTTCTAAAGCTTTACCATCTACTAATTCATGATAAGCTTTAAATTCAGCTCTTGCGTGCCATTTTTCATTTTCTGCAGCTTCTCTAAAATGTTTTGCAATAGCATGCCAACCTTCTTCTTGAGCAATATCTGCAAATAAATCATATTTATTTCTTGCCATAGATTCGCCAGCAAAAGCTTTCATTAAATTTACAGCTGTTAAATCTTTAGTAATACACTCCATTTCTTGACCACAGCAGCTAAGCTTTCCACCACCTACATTTTGTACTTCTACTTCATTGCCACATTTTTGGCATTTATAACTTTCATATTGTTTCATTTAATATCCTTGTGATTAATTAAGTAAGATTTTTATTGAAAAATCCACCCAAATGTTATTTTAGCATTTGGGTGTTAAAGGTTTTAGTATTTTAAGAAATATTCTTGGATTTTCTTAGGATCACTTGTTTTAGTTAGAGCAAGCATTAATAACACTCTAGCTTTTTGAGGACTCATATCACCTGTATCAATGAAACCAAGTTTTGCATCAGTATCACTTACTGCAACTCTACCAGCTACTACGCGTGAGCTTACTGCTACATTAAGACCTTTTTTAAGTAATTCTTTTAATACATCTTTTTGATAATCATGAATACTACCAGCACCTGTTCCAGCTACAACTATACCTTTGGTTCCATTTTCAAACAAAGCTTTTGCTGCAACACCACTACCATCATTTGCATAACTATAAAGAATATCTACTTTTGGTAATTCTTTTAGTTTGCTAACATCAAATGGAGATTTTTTGGTGTGTAATTTTGTATTAGTATTATAGAAAAATGCTTTTCCATCTACTATATAACCCATATCACCCATATCTGGTGAGCTAAATGCATTTACATTTAAACTATGAGTTTTCATAACGCCTCTAGCACTTTGAATTCTATCATTCATAGCCACCATTACGCCTTTATTTTTTGCTTGAGGATTTGCTGCTAATGCTACAGCGTTGTAAAGATTTTTAGGACCATCTGCACTAATTGCAGTTGATGGGCGCATTGCACCAACCAAAACAACAGGCTTGTCGCTTTTTACGGTTAAATTTAGGAAATATGCAGTTTCTTCCATAGTATCAGTACCATGAGTAATTACAACTCCATCTACATCAGATTTTAAAAGTCTATTAACTTCTTTAGCAAGTTTTAGCCAAATTTCATTTGTCATATCTTTGCTATCAATATTAGCAATTTGATCTCCGCTAATTACTGCCAAATCTTGAATTTGAGGTACTGCCTTAATCAAAGCATCAACCCCCAAAACTCCAGCTGTATAACCTGTAGTAGCTACTGAACTATCAATCGAACCAGCGATGGTTCCACCTGTAGCTAAAATCGCAACTTTTGGTTTTGCTTCCAAAATTCCTGCTCCTAAACTTAGTGCCATAGCTGCACACATTAACATTTTTTTCATGTTAGTCCTTTCATTAGAAATGATAAAGATTATAATGCAACTATGTTTAAATAAAAATAAATTATAAATATAAAAAATACTTTAGTAAACAACCATTAATTTAAAGCCATAAATTTGCAATTTTTTTTAGTTTTTCTACATCACTTGAAGCATAAAATTCAATATTAGCTTCTTCTTGGATTGATGTTAAGTTAAATTCTTGCTGTAATTGCAAAGCTATAGCTTCACCTGAATGAATAAGTTTTGTGTTTTTACCAAAATACTCTTCCAAAGAATGAGCGATTAAGGGAAAATGTGTACATGCTAAGATTAAAGCATTAGGGTGAAATTTGAGCTTATTAAAATAATACTCAAAAGCAGCTTTTAAAAAATCTCCTTGAAAAATCCCTTCTTCAACCATAGGTACAAAAAGCCCAGTTGCTTTTTCTTCCACTTTTAAAAAACCTTCTTTGATTAAAGCTTGTTTATAAGCGTGAGAATCCACGGTAGCTTGTGTTGCAATGACTAATATATTAGAGTTTTTATCTTCTAAAGAGTTTTTAACCGCTAAAACTCCTGCTTCTATAACTCCAAGAACCGGAAATGGTGCATTTGCTTTTAGAATTTCTAAAGCATGCGCACTAACTGTATTACACGCAATGATAAGCATATCTACTTTTTTTTCTTTGAAAAATTCTAAAGCTTCTAGGGAAAATTTAATGATGGTTTCTTTATCTTTAACCCCATAAGGCACTCTTGCAGTATCCCCATAGTAAATGTATTCTTTAAAAAGTTTTGCTTGAAGTAAAGATTTTAAAACACTAAGCCCACCTACACCACTATCAAAAACGCCTAGTCTCATCAAAATCCTTTAAAAAGGAAGAAAGTAGAAAATCTACTTTCTTATAAGCCTACTGCACTTAAAGTTTGGTATTTATTCATATAAATTTGGGCTTCGATTTTTCTCATTGTATCAAGTGCTACTTGAACTACAATCAAAACAGAAGTTCCACCAAAATAAAAAGGCACACCAAACAACTTCACAATAAGCCATGGTAGTGTAGCTACAAGCCCTAAATAAATAGAACCTGACAAGGTAAGTCTTGACGCTACTTCATTAAGATAATTCGCAGTTCCTTCACCTGGTCTAATACCTGGTATGAAACCACCTTGTCTTTTAAGATTTTCAGCTATATCTTTTGCATTAAATACAATTGATGCATAAAAATACGCAAAGAAAATAACAAGTAAGAATGTTAAAATATGAAAGAAAAATCCATTTGGATTTAAAAAGTCATAAATTTTTAACACATATTCATTTGTACTTGTTTGTAAAATAGTACTTGGAAACATCAAAATCGCACTTGCAAAAATAGGAGGAATAACACCACTTAAGTTGATCTTAATAGGTATATAGTTCATAATGCGTTTGTTTTGATTTTGCATGATTACTTTTCTTGAGTAAGAAATAGGAATTCTTCTTTCTCCAAGTTCTACTACTATAATAGCCCAAATAGTAAGTAAAATTACAACTAAAATGGCAATGATAGTCAAGAAATTCATCTCACCTGTATTTACCAAATTTACTGTTCCACTAATTGCACCTGGAATTGTAGAAACAATACCACCAAAGATAATTAAAGAAATACCATTTCCTATACCGCGTTGAGTGATTTGCTCACCTATCCACATCAAAAGCATGGTACCTGCAAGCATAGAAATAGCAGAAAGTGCGATAAAAGTATTCATATCAATCATAATGGCTGATTGACCTGCTTTTCCATGAAGACTTTGTAAGCCTATAGAAACGCCTATACTTTGTATCAAAGTGATAGCTATAGTAGCATAACGGATAATTTGCATATATTTTTGCATACCATCGCGTTCTTTTTTCATTTTTCCTATGTTAGGAAAAGTTGCCGCTAAAAGCTCCATAATAATCGAAGCAGTAATATAAGGCATAATGCCTAGAGAGATGATGCTAAGTCTTTCAGCAGCACCCCCACTAAACATATTAAACAAGCCTAATGCATTAGATGCATTAGAATCAAAAAATTCCTTGATAACACTGACATTAACCCCCGGAACTGGAACATAAGCTAATATTCTATAAGCGAATAAAAAAGCTAATGTTATGAGAATTTTATTTGTCAATGTTTTATTCATTATTTTTGTCCGCTAAAAGTAATCTTCTCGTCTTTAATTTTACTAGCAAGATCTTTAGCGCTTGCTCCAATAAGCTTAACTTTATTTACATTTTTTGAAAGCTTATGAATGCTATTGATTGTTTCAAATGTAATTTCGCTAAGCTCTTTGATTGCTGTGATTTTTTCAACATTAATCACATAAGGTTTTTCAAATTTAGAAGTAAAGCCTACCTTTGGTAAACGTCTTTGAAGTGGTTGTTGACCCCCTTCAAAACCTCTTTTTTCATTATAACCTTTTCTAGCAGTTTGGCCTTTTCCACCTTTAGTAGAAGTTTTACCCATACCACTGCCTTGACCACGGCCTATTCTTTTGGTTTTATGTGTTGAACCTGGTGCTTTTGTTAAATTCATTGATTATCCTTTAAGCATTGTAAGTGCTTTGATAGTAGCACGCACAACATTTGCTGAATTATTTGAACCTAAAGACTTAGTTAAAATGTCTTTAATACCTGCAAGTTCCACGATAGGACGTGTTGAACCACCTGCAATAACCCCTGTACCTTCGCTTGCTGGTTTAAGTAAAATTCTACTTGCGTTGTATTTTACTTCTACATCATGAGGGATAGTTGAACCTTTTGTTTTAACTTCAACAATGTTTTTAAAAGCATCATCAACTGCTTTTCTTATAGCATCTGGAACTTCTTTAGCTTTTCCATAGCCCACACCAACTAAACCTTTTCTATTTCCAACGATAACTAAAGCAGTAAATCTAAATCTTCTACCACCTTTAACAACCTTAGTAACCCTGCCGATATCGACGATTACTTCTTCAAATTCTTCTCTATTATATTTTTCCATCGATCTTCCTTTTGGGTTATAGTTTGATTCCGTTTTCTCTTAGTGCTTCAGCTAAAGCTGCAATCACACCATGGTATAAATAACCATTTCTATCAAACACTGCTTCTTCTATGTTTTTAGCTTTTAAAACTTTTGCAAATTCAGCTGCTATTTTTTTAGCGCCTTCTTTATTTGCTTTAACACCAATTTTTCTTCCATCTACTGCTGCTAAAGTTACTGCTTTAACATCATCGATAGCTTGGATATATAAAGTTCTGTTTGATTTGAAAACAGAAACTCTTGGAAGAGCTTGTGTTCCTGAAATTTTTGCTCTAATTCTTTTTTTTCTTTTAATTCTTAAAGATATTTTTCTTTTTAATACATTTGCTCTCATATTCTATCCTTACTTCTTAGATGTCTTACCAGCTTTGCGGATAATACGCTCATCTGAATATTTAACACCTTTTCCTTTGTAAGGCTCAGGTGGTCTAAATTCACGAATTTGAGCAGCAACTTGACCTACCACTTGTTTATCACTACCTTTGATAATAACATTGTTTTTATCAACAGTAATTTCTATGCCTTCTGGAATAGCATAGTTGATAGGATGAGAAAAACCTAAAGCAAGTTCAAGAACTTTACCTTTTAACGCAGCTTTATAACCAACACCGTTGATTTCTAAAGTTTTGCTAAAACCATCAGTTAAACCGATGATGATGTTTTGAGCTAAAGCTCTATAAGTTCCCCAATAAGCTCTACTTTGTCTATCTTCACCTTTAGGAGAGAAAAGAATTTGTCCTTCTTTAATCTCAACATTAACATTTGCTTTTGTATCAAGCTCTTTTGCTAAATTTCCTTTTTTGAATTTTAGCAAGTTACCTTCTAATTTTACTTCTACTCCACTTGGAATAGCAACTGGTTGTTTACCTATACGAGACATTCATTTTTCCTTTTTACTTGTCTACGATATGACTACTTTATAAGAATGGATACCGAATACCATAAAAAGTAGAAACTCTTACCAAATAGTACATAAAACTTCGCCGCCAACGCCCGCTTTGTAAGCTTCGTCGTTAGCTAAAACACCTTTTGAAGTGCTTACTACGATAGTACCATAACCGTTTTTAAATCTTTTGATCTCATCTTTGCCTTTATAAACACGACGACCAGGTTTAGAAATACGCTTAACTTCGTTAATTACGCTTTTACCTTTTTCATCGTATTTTAAAACTACATTGATGAATTTCTTTTTATCCTCTTCAATAACATTAAAGCTTTCAATATAGCCTTTAGCTTGGAAAATTCCAAGTAAAGCTTCGATAACTTTAGAATGCAAAAGTTGAGTAGTTTCTAATCTTCTCATCCCTGCATTTCTAATTCTTGTTAGTGAATCTGAAATTAAATCATTTATCATGGTTCTTTCCTCTTACCAACTTGCTTTTTTAAGACCAGGAATTAAACCTTCATTTGCCATTTTTCTTAAGCAAACTCTACAAATTCCAAAATCTCTATAAACTGAATGTGGTCTTCCACAAATTTGGCATCTAGTATACCCTCTAACGCTAAATTTAGGTTTGCGGGCAGCTTTTGCAATCATTGATTTTTTAGCCATATTACTTTCCTTTTGCAAATGGCACGCCAAATAATTCTAATAATTTTTGTGCCTCTTTATCTGATTTTGCTGTTGTAACGATAGAAATGTTCATACCATGAGTTCTTAAGATTTTATCATATTCAACTTCTGGGAACATTAACTGCTCATCTAAACCAAAGTTATAGTTTCCTCTTCCATCAAAACCATCTCTTGGAAGACCTCTAAAGTCTTTAACACGAGGAAGAGCTATAGTAATAAGCTTATCTAAGAAAGCATACATATTGTCTTTTCTTAATGTTACCATTACACCTACTGGGAAGCCTTCTCTCACTTTAAAACCAGCAACTGATTTTTTAGCTTTTGTGATAACTGCTTTTTGTCCAGCAATCAATGAAATAGTATCTGCAACATTTTGTAATACTTTTTGATCTTTTGCTAATTCCCCAGCACCTACGCTGATTACAACTTTTTCAATAAAAGGAATAAGCATAGGATTTTTGATATCAAATTCTTTTACTAAAGCAGGTTTGATATTTTGAGTATATTTTTCTTTCAATCTCATCATCTTATTCTCCTGCCTTTGCTACATTTGAAATATCCATTGGCATTTCTTTATTGATAAAACCGCCATTTGGATTTTTATCACTTGGCTTAACAGCTTTTTTAGCGATTTTACAACCCTCAACAATTACTTTATTTGTTTTAGGAAATACTGCTAAAACTTTACCTGTTTTGCCTTTGTCATCGCCTGCGATAACTTTTACCATATCATTCTTTTTAATTTTTAATTTCATTACAACACCTCCGGTGCTAGTGAAACAATTTTCATAAAGCCACCATATCTTACTTCACGACCTACTGGTCCAAAAATACGTGTTCCGATAGGCTCTCTTTTAGCATCAAGAATAACTGCTGCATTTTCATCAAAACGAATTAAAGAACCATTATCTCTATGAATTTCTTTTTTAGTTCTAACGATAACTGCTTTTACTACTTGACCTTTTTTAACTTTACCATTTGGTAGAGCTTTTTTTACAGATGCAACGATTACATCACCAACAGTAGCGTATCTTCTTTTACTACCACCTAAAACCTTAATACACATTAATTCTTTTGCACCGCTATTATCAGCAACTGCAAGCCTAGTAAAACTTTGAATCATTACTCAACTCCTGCTGATACTATAGTTTTTAAGCGAAATGATTTTCTCTTAGAAAGTGGTCTACATTCAATAGCAACTACAGTATTTCCCACTTTAAGTTCATTTCTTTCATCATGAATTAAATATTTTTTAAAGCGTTTTACGATTTTTCTGTATTTTGGGTGAACCACTTTTCTTTCAACCAAAATTGTTGCTGTTTTATCTCCAGCAATTTGAACAACAACGCCTTGAATTTCTCTTTTAAATGCCATTTTCTATCCTTATTTTAAAGCGCTAATTGCAGTATTGATTCTAGCGATGTCTTTTTTAACTTCGCTAATCTCTTTAGGATTAGTTAGCTGCATTGTTTTTAGCTTTTGTCTTAAAGTAAATAAAAGCACCTTTTTTTCTTTTAGCATTGTTGCAAGCTCACCTGCTGTTTTATCTTTAATCTCAGTATATTTCATTTTGGCTCTCTCTTGTAACAAACTTAGTTTTAAATGGCAACTTGTGCATCGCTAAAGTTAAAGCTTGTCTTGCCATTTCTTCATTAACCCCTGCCATTTCATAAATGATACGACCTGGTTTAATGTTCATTACCCATTCCTCAACTGCACCTTTACCTTTACCCATACGAGTTTCTAAAGGTTTTTTAGTTAGAGGTTTATCTGGGAAAACTCTAATCCAAGTTTTACCTTGTCTTTTTACAAAACGAGTTAAAGCAATACGAGCTGCTTCGATTTGACGTGAATTGATACGGCCAGCTTCAGTTGCTTTTAGGGCAAAATCACCAAAAGTAAATTCAGTCCCTCTGTTGGCATAACCTCTGTTACGCCCTTTCATCATTTTACGATATTTTGTTCTTTTTGGCATTAACATGATTATTTACCTCTTCTTGCTCTTCTAGTTTTTTTAGCTGGAGCGTTTTCTTCGGTTTTTTCAGGTTGAACACCCTTTTGTAAAACTTCACCTTTGAAGATCCATACTTTAATACCTATGTTTCCATAAGTAGTGTGTGCTTCTGCAAAACCATAATCGATTTTTGCTCTTAAAGTGTGAAGTGGAACACGACCTTCTAAGTACCATTCAGTTCTTGCCATTTCAGCACCACCTAAACGGCCTGAAACTGAAACTTTAATCCCTTTAGCACCTGCTTTTTGCGCTCCTTGAATTACTTTTTTCATTGCTCTTCTAAAAGCAATTCTTTTTTCAAGTTGAGTAGCAACACTTTCAGCTGCAAGCTGAGCTGAAGCACCTGCTTTTCTTTCTTCTTTGATATTGATATTAACTTCTTTTTTTATTAAATCTTGAAGTTCTTTTCTTAAAATATCAACATCACTACCTTTTTTACCAATAATAATCCCTGGTCTTGCAGCTACAACAGTTACTCTTAATTTTTTCGCTGTTCTTTCTACAAGAATTTGGCTAATTCCTGCATAATAAAGTTTTCTTTTTAAGAAAGTTCTGATTTTATAATCTTCACCAATATTTTCTGCTAAATTAGCTTTTGTAGGAAACCATCTTGATTCCCAATTTCTATTAATTCCTAGTCTTAAACCAATCGGATTTACTTTTTGTCCCATATTAGCTTTCCTTTTTCACTGATGCTTTTTTAGCTTTTGTAGTTTTTTCAGCACTTGCTTCTACTTTACTAACTTCTACCAAAATGTGTGAAGTTGGCTTTCTAATACGACTAGCACTTCCTCTAGCTCTTGGTCTAAATCTTTTTAAAACCGCACCAGCATCAACACGACAACTTGAAACAACAACTTCATTTGCTTCAAATCCGCCATTTGCTACAGCACTTGAAATAGCATTTGCTATAAATTTAGCACCTTTATTTGGCATAAATTTCAAACTAGCTAATGCAAGCTCTGCATTCATACCTTGAACTTCTCTAGCAATCAATCTCGCTTTAGTTGGAGATAATCTTATGAATTTAATTAACGCTCTACTCATAAATCTCCCTTACTTACCTATTTTTTTCTGAACAGAGCCTTTGTGACCCTTGAATGTTCTAGTAGGTGTAAATTCACCTAATTTGTAACCGATATGATTTTCAGTAACATATACTGGGATAAAGCTTTTTCCATTATGAACATTAAAAGTTAAACCTATCATATCAGGTATAATAGTGCTGCGTCTTGACCAAGTTTTAATTGGCTTACCATCGTTAGCTTTTTTAGCAGCGATGACTTTTTTCATTACATGGTCATCAACAAAAGGACCTTTTTTTAGTGACCTAGCCATCTTACTTTCCTTTTCTTCTTGAAATTATTAGCTTATCGCTAGCTTTTTTACGGCGAGTTTTAGCACCTTTAGTTGGTTTACCCCATGGAGTAACTGGATGACGGCCTGAATTTTTCTTACCTTCACCCCCACCGTGCGGGTGATCAACTGGGTTCATCGCAGAACCTCTTGTTTGAGGACGAATACCTCTATGGCGATTTCTACCAGCTTTACCAATAGTCACGTTTGACCATTCTTCATTACCAACTTCACCGATACTTGCCATACATTCAGCTAAAACTTGTCTCATTTCACCACTTGCAAGTCTTAAGATAACGTATTTTTCTTCTTTACCCATTAATTGAGCATAAGCACCCGCTGAACGGATCATTTGACCGCCTTTGCCTGGTTTTAACTCGATATTGTGTACGATAGTACCCACTGGGATATTTCTTAATTTCATTGCATTACCTGGTTTAATGTCAAGTCCGCTTTCAGCAGCACAAACAACATCGCCAACACTTAAACCTTTTGGTTGTAAGATGTATCTTTTTTCACCATCTCTATAAGAGATTAATGCAATACGACAATTTCTGTATGGATCGTACTCGATTGCTTCAACTTTACCTTCAATACCAAATTTTCTTCTTTTAAAATCTATAATTCTGTAAAGTTTTTTAGCACCTGCTTCTTTATGACGGCTTGTGATTCTACCATTATTGTTACGACCTGCATGAACTGGAAGTTTTACAAGTAATGAACGCACACTAGCTTTTGCTGTGATATCATCAGAGCTTACACCTGTGATATATCTTCTACTTGGAGTATATGGTTTATAAGTTTTAATTGCCATCTTATGCCTCCGAACTTTCTAAGCTCACACCTTCTGGTAGCTTAACATAGAATTTTTTAAAGCTATTTCTTTGACCTTCACGACCTCTAAAACGCTTTACTTTTCCATCCATTTTTAAAGAATTAATTCTTACTGGAGTTACACCAAAATATTCTCTTAAAACTTCTTTTAGACCATTTTTAGTCATTTTTGGAGAAGTTTGAATAACTACAACACCTTGCTCTTGAAGGTTTAAGCTTTTTTCAGTGTAAAGTATTGTTTTTATATCAGTAATATCTGCCATTTTAACCCTCTTTTACGATAGATTCAAGCGCTGCTTTTTCAATGATAACAGCATTAAATACAGATACTAAATAAGCATTTACTTCGCTAATATCAACTACATAGCAATTTGCTAAGTTTCTAAAAGCAAGAAGTGTTTTTTCATCTAGTAAATCTTTTACAATTAAAGCATCTTTTAAACCAAGCTTTTTAATAACTGCATTTGCATCTTTTGTTTTACCGCTTTCAATGCTTAAACTATCTACTGAGAATAATGCATTGTTTTGTGCTTTATCAGCCAATGCTCTTTCAAGCGCTAAGCGTTTTTGTTTTTTATTAACTTTTTGGAAATAGTTACGATTGTTTGTAGGACCAAATGCCACAGCACCACCAACCCAAACATTCGTTCTTGTTGAACCTGCTCTTGCACCACCACGACCTTTTTGTCTCCATGGTTTTTTACCACCACCGCTTACATCGCTTCTACCTTTAGTATGAGCTGTGTTTGCTCTAAGGCTAGCAAGATAAGATTTTACATATAAATAAAGGTTGTGAGGATTAACTTCTGCATATTTTGCTGGAAGATCGAGTTCACTAGCTTTTTCAAATTTATCATTTAAAACAGTTACTTTACTCATTTTGCAATCCTTATTTTACCCATAGCACCATTAAATCCTGGTACCGCACCTTTTACTACTAAGATGCCATTTTCTTCATCAAATGAAACTACTTCATTTTTAACAGTAACTTTTACATTACCATAGTGACCTGCCATTTTCATACCTGGTTGAACACGACCTGGCCATTCGCGGTTACCGATTGATCCGTGACGTCTGTGGAATCTTGAACCGTGACTTGCAGGACCTCCGGCAAATCCGTGTCTTTTAACAACCCCACTATAACCTCTACCTTTAGAATTAAAGCTTACTTTTAAAATAGAAGCTTCTTTTAAAGGATTAAGGTCAATATCGCCTGCTTCTGTGTTTGCTACTTCTAAAGAAGCAAATCTATTATATTCAGCTGAAAGATTGTATTTTTTTTGCTGACCCGCAATGCATTTATTATTTGCTTTGCCTTTTACATAAGCAACCAAAGCTTTTCCATTTTCTACTTCACATACTTTAGTTTGAACAAGTTTAAGTAAGGTTACAGGAATGCTTGGTGTGCTGATTGTTCTACTCATACCAATTTTTTCTACAATGTATTCCATATTCTATCCTTATTTACCCATAGCTCTTACTTCAACATTGACCTCTGGAGCCAAGTCAAGCTTAGTGAGTGAATCTACTGTATCTGGAGTAGCTGCTACAATATCAAGCATACGAGCATGAATTCTCATCTCAAATTGTTCGCGTGAATCTTTGTTGATGTGTGGAGATTTCAAAACTGTGTATCTTTTGATTTTTGTAGGCATTGGCACTGGACCTCTGATGTCAGCACCTGTTCTTTTAACAGCTTCTACAATTGCTGCAACTGTGCGATCTAGAACTCTGTGGTCATAAGCTTTTAGCTTAAGCCTGATTCTTTCCATATTTTTTCCTTTGTAAAGAACTCGTTAGACCCATAAGAATCTAACCACCATATAAAATGATGTTGAGATTATATAAAAACATACTTTGCTATGTCAAGAAATTTATACATTTTTTTTAATTATTTTCCTTTTTAAAAGGATAAAAATTAAATTTTATAAAATTTATCAGATTTTTTATGCATTAAGAAAATCTAAGAAAAGATATAGTATGATTTCAAAATCTAAAGGGGCATTAGCTCAGCTGGGAGAGCACAACGCTGGCAGCGTTGGGGTCAGCGGTTCGAACCCGCTATGCTCCACCATTTAGTATAAAGAAATTTATGAAATCACTACAATTTTTTTACGATAATTACCCAAAATTTCAAAAATTTGATGAAAGAAAAATTCAAATCCAAACCCATAAAAACATCATTATAAAAGGTGGTTTTGCAAGTGGTAAGAAAAATTTGATCTTAAATTTTTTATCTTTGTATAAAGCAGAAAATATACTTTTTATTGATTGTGATGATTTAAAATTTCAAGCAAGTGCTTTAATAAATTTAAATTCGTTTTTAACTTATAATCCGCAAATTAAATTTTTAGCACTTTGTAACTTTACTCATGATTTTGACTTTGCTAGTTTAAAACATCTTAATTTGCAAATCATAATAAGCGTTTGTGATAGTAATTTTTGCTTAGATCAGTTTGAAGAACTTCATTTAGATTATTTAGACTTTGAAGAATTTTTAAGCTTAAATAAAAAATATGCTGATACCAAAACCATGGTAAGTTATTTTTTACACACAGGGCGCAATGTGATTTTAAATCACAATTTTAACACAAACTCATCATACTTAAAAAGCTTTTATACCCCATTAGAACTTACCATACTCAAACAAATTGCCTTAGAACTTGGGAGTGAATTTAGCGTTAATGAGTTATTAAAAACTCTAAAAAACAGTATAAAAATTTCCAAAGATACCTTATATAAAAGCATAGAAAAACTAGAATCAAACTACACTTTGTATTTTGTAAAAAATCTTGAAAAAAATTTAAAAAAAGTATATTTTTGGGACTTTTCATTAAAAAATTCTCTAAGCATACAAAAAGACTTTAGCGCTTTGTTTGAAAATTTGATTTTAAGTGAGTTGTTTAAATTTAAACAAGAAATTTTTTATACTAAACATTTTGATTTTTACTTACCAAGTCTTAAAAATGCATTTTTATGCTCACCCTTTAAAGATAAAGATTTACTTAGCTTAAAAGTCAAAAAAATCCTTAGTAAAAATCAACTTGCACTTTCGACTATTTATATCATCACGCTTTCACAAAGAGATGAGTTTTTCATCGAAGGGGTGCGTGTGATGATTTTGCCTTTTGATGAGTGGGCCTTGGGTAATTAATCTAACTCATCAAGCTTATATTGCTCGATGATAGATAAAATAAGCTTAGTGTAATTACTTTTAATCTCTGAATATTTTTCTAAATGACTTGCCGCTTCTTTACCATCAAGTTTTTCATTTTCGCTTATCACATCCCACCGCCAAGCTCTAAATTCCTTATAAGCATCGTGGCGATTTAAATTAAGCAAGTATGAATCCACACTTTCTTGCAAGCTATCAAATATACGAATTTTATGAGTTTTACCCTCGCCTCTTTCCTTTGGCACTAAACCTTTTTCACCCCAAGTCCATTCTCCAAATAAATTATTTGCCTCTTTAGCAAAACGACTTGTACCAGTTGCACTTTCAATAATAGCTTGAGCTATAGCTAAAGACTTCGGTACCTTTTGGACACGCATTTGATATTCTTTGTGATCATATAAATTTTTAACACGATATTTTTCTTTTAAAGACCATAGTTTTTGCACAGCATTAGTATTTAGCTTTCTAAAATTATTCTTTATAGCTTCTTTAAAGAAAAATTCTATAAATTCTTTTTCCTTTTCTATCTCTTTAAAAGAAACATCCAATAAAGCATTGATTTTTTTGATAAAAACCTCACGCTTTTCTTTTATACTTAAAGCATAATATTGCTCATCAAAACCTGCTATAAATTCAGCTTTTAAAAATAAAACACTACTAAGCAAAATTATAATCAGCTTCAAAACAGCACTTTACCTTTCCTCTGAAAAATATTTGATCCTCTTCTAATCTAAAATACAAACTTTCATTACTTTTTGGCTTTACCAAAATATCATCTTTTACTTCTTGATTTAAATACGCTAGATAAAAACAAGCCCCCATACCCGTACCACAAGCTAAAGTCTCATCTTCTACCCCGCGTTCATAAGTTCTAACTCTTATAAATTCATCATCTTCTACTTTAGCAAAGTTAACATTTGCATTGTATCTTTTACGCACTTCTTTGCATAAATTTACATCAAATTCGTTTAAATCATCAACAAAGGTTATTATATGCGGAACACCAGTATTACAGCCTTGCCAAATTCTACCTTTATACTCAAAAGCTTCTTTAATATCCTTTACCCCGCTAAGTTTAATTTCAACTATATCATCATCAACAAAAGATTTTATAAGTCCTGCACCGGTTAAGAAATTTAAATATTGAGATTTTTTCAAATAATGATGAGCAAAATGAGCTGCTGCGCGTGAGCCATTACCGCACATACTTGCCTTGCTCCCATCACAATTATAAAATTCCCATTCAAAATCATATCTATCATGAGGCACAACTACTATAAGCCCATCAGCGCCTATGCCTTCATAACGATTACAAAGAATTTTAGCTAATTCGCTACGATCTTTTTTTTCACTATCTGCAAACACCACAAAATCATTCCCGCTAGCAAAGTACTTGTAAAATTTCATTTTTCAACCTTTAAAGTGTGTTTTAAAAAATTTAGCACATTTTTCTCAAAATTTTCATAACCTGAGGTATTTTTTATCACAAAATCTGCTTTTTTTAGTTTTTCTTCTATATCAAGTTGTAAATTAATTCTTTTCAAGGCTTCGTTTTCATCTAAATTATCTCTTTGCATTAATCTTTGAAGCAAAAGTTCTTTTGGAGCATAAATTAATATACTTTTTCCTAAATTTTGATAGTGATTATTTTCAAAAAATAAAGGCAGTTCTATAAAAAAAGCCTTGTTTTTTTTATCTAAAATTTGAGCTTTTTGTAAAATAACTTCTTTGATTTTAGGATGTAAAAAATCTTCTAGCTTTTTTTTAGCATTTAAGTCGTTAAATACAATAGTTCCAAGTTTTTTTCTATCTATTTTTCCTGCTATGATTAAATCATCGTTATCAAAAAGCTTAGCTATGGAATTTGCATTTTCATTTAAAAGCTCATGAGCTATCACATCTGCGCTTAAAGTATCAAAACCCAAATTTTGAACTATTTTTATAAAGCTTGACTTTCCACCCGCTATACTTGAAGTTACAAAATAAGCATTTTGCATAATTTAGCCTTAAAACATTTTTAGTTAAAATACCTTTTAAATTCTTAAAGGAAGATAAATGAATATAAGCTATGAAGATGCGGGTGTAAGTATAGACAATGGCAATGCTTTTGTAGAAGCAATCAAGCCTTTAGTAAAAGAAACTTTTAATGAAAATGTTTTAGGTGGCATAGGCTCTTTTTCAGGTGCTTTTGCTATGCCAAGTGGTTTTAAAAATCCTGTTATGTTAGCAGCAACTGATGGAGTGGGTACGAAGTTGCGTCTTGCTATTGATAGTCAAAAATTTGACACCATAGGTGAGGACTTAGTAGCAATGTGTGTGAATGATTTAATTTGTAATTTTGCTACGCCTTTGTTTTTTTTAGACTATTATGCAACTGCAAAATTAGATGTAGAAGTAGCTAAAAAAGTCGTAGCAGGGATTGCTAATGGTTGTAAAAAAGCAAATTGTGCCTTAATAGGCGGAGAAACCGCTGAAATGCCTGGAATGTATCATAGCAATGATTTTGACTTAGCAGGTTTTTCAGTGGGTATGGCCGAAAAAGATGAAATCGATAGAAGAAATTTTGTAAAAAATGGAGATATTTTACTAGCCCTACCTAGTAGCGGGCTTCATTCTAATGGATATTCTTTAGCTAGAAAAGTATTATTTGAAGCACAAAAGCTTAAGTTTGATGATAAAATAGAGGGTAAAAATTTAATCGATATTCTACTTGAACCTACAAGAATTTACGTAAAAGACTTTTTAAAATTAAAACCATTCATCAATGCACTAGCTCATATAACAGGTGGTGGTTTAGTAGAAAATTTACCAAGAGTTTTCCCAAGAGGAATAGGTGCAATCATCAGAAAACATCATCTAAAAACTCCTGAAATTTTTTACCAAATAGGCCAAAGTGTAGAAGAGGCTGAAATGTATAGAAGCTTTAATATGGGCGTGGGTTTAGTTATGGTGGTAGATCCATCTAATGTAGGAAAAGTTTTAGAAAGCTCAGATGCTTATGTAATAGGCGAAGTTGTATTAAATGAAGGGGTAATACTAGAATAATTCAACTCCCCAGAGCTTACTTAACACACATTAAGCTTAAAAGCATTAAAGCAATAAACTAAAGCTTTAAGCTTAATGTCTTTAGAGTTTGCCTAATAAGGAGTTTTAATTTTAATTTAACATACTACTTAAAAGATATAAACTAATATACCTTAAACTATTACTAGATTATTTTTCTTCAAATCTTTTTTTGTTGTTTTGTAATTTTATTTCAAGCAAACTCTGGGCAATTAATTAAACACTAAGCCTTAAAAGGCTTAGTATATTTAGAATATAAAATCAAATTGCAAATACCCTGTATGAGAATGAGCATTGTTTGCAAAAGTGCCATTATAGTTAAATGACATATCTAAATCTTTTGCTAAAGAAAAGATTAAAGATGCACCAGCATATTGATAGGTTCTTGGTAAATCTAAAGTTTCACTTGCTTTTAAGTTTGCAAAGTTTACTCTTGAATCTACTTCAGGATTGAAGTTAATTCTTGCACCTGCTTCAAATGAAGTGCTAATTTGTGGGTGCCATTGATTAAACCATTTAATTGATGCTGTACTTGAGAAAAGATTTAATTTACTTTCATAATATCTTTCATGATTTAACGCACCTTCTCCATGCATACTAAATGCTTTTGTGAAACCACCTTCATAGTTTAATGATACTTCAGGTGTAATAACATTATTGATACCATCTAAATAAAAATTCATACCAGTACCTATACTTGCTCCATAACCATAAGTATCTGTATTACCATTAGCTTCTTTTTTTCCTTTATCGATGAATTTTTGTACATCATTTTTAGTATAAGCTACTTTAGTATGTGCTTTAACGAAAGCTTCTTTCATTTCATCTTCTAATAAAAGATTAGAATATTTCAAACCTGCATAAACTGTTTGCATTTTTAAAGAGAAATAATCTTTAGTATCCATATTAGCTTCTTCAGTTCTTAAATAAGCTCCTAGCATACCTATATCTCTTAAGGTATGAAAACCTGCTACTATACCTTTAGTATGTCCTTTAGAATAATCACTTGTTCCTAAAAGTTTAATACTATTTGATGAAAAATATGGCAATACAAAGCCATGATAATGTTCATCTGTGCTAAATCCCACTAAGTCTTTGTTTTTCTTATGATCATGTACTCTTGCATGTTTATATGCCATTCTTGAAGCATCATCCATTACAGTATCAATAAAGAATGATCTCATTATATAGGTATTAACTAAAGTTTGAGCCATAACAGAACCCACACCAGCACTTACATCAGCTAAGGTTTTATAAGTTCCTGAAATTGGATCATAAACTAAATTTAATAAATCATTGTTTGAGCCAACATTACCAGGTTTACCTACTCCACCACTACCGCTTGTATTATTATTAACTATATTATCAGGATTGATAGGTTTAGTTGCATCATAGTTTGGAGATGAAGTATCTACTGTGATATTGTCTATATTTGTAGAACCACTACCACTACCACCTACATTAATAACCCCATCAAGACTACCATCTTCATTTGGCTGAACCACCCAATCACCTACATTTACATTACCACCGCCATTATTAGTGATGTGATTACCATTGCTATCAGGTTTAACCGTACCTTGGTTATCTATGTTAATATCATTATTACCATTATTAACTATACCACCACCTATATTACCATTAGAACCATTTGAGATAGAAGTATTACCACCACCACTACCTACAGTGATAGATCCACCTAATTCTCCATCGTTTTTAATATCTAAATCACCATTGTTATTTTCAATAGAACCGCTGATAGAACCACTATTATTAATTGAGCCTAATTCTCCATCATTTTTAATACTACCACCTATATTACCATTACCACTATTAGTGATATTACCCACAGAAGAACCTGATCCTACACTCACATCACCAGTGATTTGTCCATTGCCATCATTGACAATCTCTTCTACCTTACCACCTTCTTCTACTTTAATATCTCCACTAACTTCACCATTGCCACTATTTACAACCCCACCTACACTAGATTCTTTACCTATAGATATATCTCCTGTGATTTTTCCAAAATCACTATTAAAGATATTACCTACTTTCGATCCATTATTAACGCTAACATCACTGCTAATAAGCCCATTACCAGCATTAGAAATATTAGTAACTTCACTATTATTATCAACTTTAATACCACCTGAGATTTGTCCTTGTCCAGCATTTATAATATTTCCAACTATACTTTTATTGCCAACGCTAACATCACCAGTGATTTTACCAGTAGAAACTCCATCAGCATAAAAAGAATTTGCTAAAGTACCATTGATGATATTGCCAACTTTAGAGCTATTATTTACACTAACATTACCAGTGATTTCTCCACTTCCTGCATTGATAATATTACCTATCTCACTTGAGCTATCTACGCTAATGCTTCCTGTGATTTTTCCTGAGCCTGAATTGACTATACCAGCTATGTATGATTTATCTGTTAATTCTATAGAACCATTAATATTTCCTGTGCCTATATTATTAATATTTCCAAAAATTTTAGATTCATTGCTTAATTTTATAGAGCCTTCTATTTGACCATTACCTTCGTTAATAAAATCTCCTATCATAGAAGCTTTATCTTTTAACTCTGTATCACCATAAATAATACCATTATCAGTATTTCTTATAGCAGCACCATTAGCATTATAATACATCATACCATTGCTTTCAGATGTTGCGGCTATGGTTCCACCATTTAGCTTAATACCACCAGTTTTATCAGTATTACCTAATGTTCCTTTATTGATAATACCACTACCGCCTGCTAGGGTTCCTGTTACAGTAATATCTTCTGTTAGTTTTTGCTTAGCTCCTATATAAAATCCAGCTGTACCACCACTAACTAAACCACCTAAATCGATTTTACCGATTTGGTAAGCATTTTTAGTATCGCTTAATACAATTCCATATCTTCCTGCTTGAATGGTACCTGTGTTTGATATATTATCTATAGTCATTGCAGATGTATTAGTATTTGTTCTGCCATCTCTAAAAACAATACCATCGCGCTTTGCTATAATAGTTCCTGAATTGTTTATAGTTTTTACACTAATTGAAGCATTGGTTCCCCAACCCATATCATATAATTCAATACCATTACTTCCTGCATTAATAATACCGGAGTTGTCAATAGTATTTAAAGTGGCCCCTGAATATATACTAATTCCTGCCTGCCCAGCTTCGATAGTACCGGCATTATCTATAAGTTCTCCTTTAGCAAAATATTGTCCACCTTTTGTAGACCATAGCAATCCAATACCATTAGTGCTAGACTTAATAACACCATTTTTTTCATTTTTGATGGTTTTTATTTCACTTATAGAAACAATTCCTCCATACTGTCCATTACTTTCAATAACACCTGAATTATTAATAGATTCTATAGTGCCCTTGTCAACATAAATACCATTACTACCACCACTTATAGTACCCCTGTTATTAAGCGTTTCTAATTTACCTCCATTATCAACTTTTATACCATTAGAACCACCTTTTATAGTACCACTGTTTTCTAAATTTTTTAAAGTAGTATTAGCAGATGTTACACTAACACCAGAACTAGAACCTTCAATTAAACCTGTATTAGTGATTTTATCTACAGTAGAGTTATTCCATATTTCTACACCATGATTACCATTAGCTGTACTTTTTATTGTACCAGCATTATTGATAGTTACATTGGTAGCATTATCTTTAACTACCACACCATGTTTACTTGAGTTTGTAACACTACCTTCACTTGTAATAGTTAATGAGTTATTACTACTACCACCATTAATAGTTACACCATTGCTAATAGGTTTACTTATAGTACAATTACTACCGCTACTACACTCACCACCACTAATACTTTTAGAATTTTTTACTTGTTTGTTGTTATTGTTTGTAGTGCTTTTAGCTTTAGTGATAGTAATACTACCATTAGAAGTTTTATCACTTATAGTTGTTATACTAGCATTAGCACAAGTTGCTAAAAAAGATATAGTTGCTAAAGATAAGAAGGTTTTCTTAGTAAAAGAAAGATTGTTTGATGTTTTTAAAGAGGATATGCTTGATTGAGAATTCTCAATTCCCCCCCCCCATAAAATTTAACATTAAAACTCCTTTGAAAATTAAAATTTGCGTAATAGTAATAAAAAATAATAAATTTTTTATAAATTTACATTATATATACATTAAAGATTTTTATAATTTATGGTTTTTTTATAGATGAGTTTAAAAGACATTAGGCTTATTTATCTTTTATAAAATCTCTTAAATTTGCATAAATTTTTAATACAAACATACTAGAGTAATAGCCTAAAAGCCATTACTCTAAATTTATGCAAAATACCAAGCTATTAGGATATTTAAAGCCATTCCTACAAGCAACATAGGAGTAGATCTTTTAACAATGGCTATAGGATCTAATTTTGCAAAGCCTGCTAAGGCTAAAATTCCACCCGATATCGGCGAGGCAGCACGCCCCAAACAAGAAGCAATCTCAAGTGGCAAAGCTAGTGAGATAGGATTAATCCCTAGTTTTTGAGCAATATCTGGAGCAAGTCTTCCAAAAGCATTAAAAGCAGCAATCCCACTACCCATAATCACACTTGCAAAATACACAATAAAGCTTAAAACTATAATAGTAAGCAACACAGCAGAAGCCCCCATAGAAGAAACTGCTAAGGCTAAATGTTCTATACCTTTTAACGCTTTAATACCTTCTGCAAAAATAGAAGCTGCAATGATAATACAAACAACACTTACAAAAATTTCTGCCATAGCTTTTAGTATCACCATCAAATCATCTGCAAGTTTTTTTGCATCTTTATGTCTAACATACTCTAAAATAAAAACCAAACTTATACTTAAAAAATTGGCGCTCACCACATCTAGCTTCACTTTATATCCATATAAATTTGCAAAATAAGCACCAAATAAAAACACTATAGGAAGCCAAGGTAAGAAAATATAAAATAAAGGACAATTTGGGTTTTTTATTTCCATGTGTTCGATATTATCCACAACGCCTTTTGCTAAGTCTTTTTTATCCATATAACTATAATAAAACGGAATAAGCAAAGCTATCACAACAACATAAGCTATAACAGGATAAATTTGGTATTCAAAAAACATAGCAACAACATTTTCAATGCCTACCATATCTGCTAAATTTATAGAATTTCCATCTTTAGGACCATAATCAAGTGCAATTAATGATAAAACCGATACAGCAGTGATAGGACGAATTCCTATGGCGATTAAAACAGGATAAATCGAAGCAAGCAACAAAAGTAACAATCCTGTGTAACTTGAAATAATTATTTTTAAAGCCATACCCACTACAAAAGTTCCACTTAAAACTAGGTATTTATTTTTAATCTTGCCTAGCGGTTTATTTGCTACAAAAGCTAACTTTGCCGAAGCATTAATGTGCTTCATATAGGCTGCAAAACCTGCAACAGACATTATAATAAGCCCCACACCAGCTAAATTTGTCTTAAAAGTTTGAGTTACAAAACCAAAGACATCAAAAACAGGATTTCCTAAGCTTTGTTTTAGCACAGACTCGCCAGTTGCTAAAGAAATGATGATTAAGATAATAATACCTGAGAGAAAAAAAGTAAAGATAGGATTGTATTTTTTAAGAATAAAATAGGCTACTAAAAATACACAAAATAAAGTAGCCACGACAGAAAGAAAAACCTCCATAAAACCTCCTAATTTTTGTATTTAGTCTATTTTACGGGGTTTTTCTTAAAAAAACTTGATTATTTTACAGGGTGAAGTTCGTTTGCATAGAAGCTTACTGAGTTCATACCTTCTTTAATAGCCCATTCATAAGCTTTTGCTACAAATTCCCAGTTAATGTGCGCGTAGAATTTTTCTAAATACGCAGGGCGCGCATTGCGGTGATCTACATAGTAAGCATGCTCCCATACATCAACTACTAAAAGCGGAACTTTACCTTCAGTAATAGGTGTAGCAGCATTGCTTGTAGCTACTAGTTCTAATTTTTGATTTTGAGTGTTATAAACTAACCAAAACCAACCAGAACCAAATACCCCTGTAGCTCCTTTAATAAACTCTTCTTTTAAATTTTCCATAGAGCCAAAGTCTTTTTCAACTGCTGCTTTAAACTCAGCACTCAAAGAACAGCCACAGCCACAGCATGTTTTTGGCTTAATGCAATCAAAATAAAAGTCATGATTATACACTTGAGCAGCGTTGTTAAAAACTCCACCATTTGAATTTTGTATGATATAAACTAAATCTTTTCCCGCAAATTCAGTATCTTTGATAAGATTGTTTAGGTTATTTACATAAGTTTGGTGGTGTTTGCCATGATGAAATGCAAAAGTTTCTGCACTTAAAAAGTCTCCAAAAGCGTCTGCTTCATAAGGTAGTTTTCTTAATTCAAACATATTGTTCTCCTTTTTTAAATTTATGGATATTCTAACATAGTTAAATTAAAAAAGACTAAATGAGTCTTTATTTTTCAAAAAGTATTACTTTGCCTTGCTCTAAGCTTTTTGCTACATCGATAATGCGTTGATTTTTACTACCTTTAAATTTTAAAGATAAGTCTTTTTGCTCTAAAATAAACTTCCCATCTACCAAAATATCAGCCAAAATGAGTAATTCTTTTTTTGATTTTTCTTGCAACAACTCTTCATAAGTAAAGCCTGTATATATGGTAAGATCAAGCCCTAAAGCCTTAATGTGTTTTGCTAGAATGCTTAAATTTTTTGCTTGCATAAAAGGCTCTCCACCACTAAAAGTAACACCTTGAAGCAAAGGATTTTTACAAATCTCATCATATAAACTCGCTAAATCTTGCAAATATCCTTTGTTAAAATCATGCGTTTGTGGGTTATGACAGCCTTTGCAATGATGAGGGCAACCTTGAGTAAAAATCACATAACGCAAACCATAGCCATCGACTATGGATTCTTTTATAACACCAGCTAATCTAAGAAAAATCGTGTTTAATTCTTGCATGAACTTCAGCTTTTTTAGCGTCATTAAAACGATCAAGCGTTCCTACTAAATAGCCTGTGATTCTTCTTATGCGTTCGAATTTAATATCATCTTCTTTTCTATGGCACTTTGGACAAAACTCATCTATCACACCACTATAACCACACACTGGATCCCTATCTAGTGGGAAATTGATCGAGCCATAGCCTATATCGCTTTCTTTCATACATTTTATAATGCGTTCAAAACTTTCTAAATTCTTACTCACATCGCCGTTTAATTCTACATAAGTAATATGCCCGCCATTATTTAGCTCATGATATGGAGCTTCTATTTGAATTTTTTCGTATATGCTAATAGGAAAATCTACAGGAATATGAAAAGAATTGGTATAAAAATCTTTATCGGTTATGCCTTTTAAAATGCCGTATTTTTTTTGATCTAGTTTTAAAAATCTTCCACTTAAACCCTCAGCTGGAGTAGCTATGAGTGAAAAATTAAGCTTATCTTTGAGTGCTTTTTCGTCGACAAATTCACGCATAAAACGCACGATTTGTAAGCCAAGTTCTCTTGCTTCTTGGCTTTGTCCATGATGAGAACCTATCAAAGCTATTAAACTCTCACAAAGTCCTATATAACCTATAGCCAAAGTCCCATGTGCTATGATTTTTTCTACGCTATCATTTTCTTTTAAAGTATCTGAATCTATCCAAATTCCCTCGCCCATTAAAAATGGGAAATTTTTAACCTTTTTTAGACTTTGAATTTTATATCTATGAAGTAATTGCTCATACACAAGCTCTAATTTTTCTTTTAAAAGTGAGTAAAAAAGCTCTAAATTTCCTTTAGCTTCTATAGCTAAACGCACAAGATTTATACTGGTAAAGCTTAAATTTCCCCTGCCACTTGTGATTTCTTTACTCTCATCATAAACATTTGCCATAACCCTAGTTCTACAACCCATATAAGCTACTTCGCTATTATAATCGCCCTTTTTATAGTATTTTGCGTTAAAACTTGCATCTAAAAAGCTAAAATTTGGAAAAAGTCTTTTAGAAGCACATTCTATGGCAAGCTTAAAAAGCTTGTAGTTTGGGTCTTTTTCATTATAGTTAATACCTTCTTTTACTTTAAAAATTTGCACAGGGAAAATTGGTGTTTCACCTTTTCCTAAGCCTTTCATCGTGGCTTTTAGTAAATTTTCTATCACCATTTGCCCTTCAAAAGATGTATCGGTACCATAATTTAGCGTGCTAAAAGGCACTTGGGCTCCTGCTCTTGAGTTCATAGTATTAAGATTATGCACTAAAGCCTCCATAGCTTGAAAAGTCGCATCTTGGGTTTGCTTTAATGCTCTTTTATAAGCATAAGCATTTGCTTGTTTTAAAAAATTCTCATCACTATTTAAATCAAGCCTTAAAAGCTCTTTGAAGCATTCTTTTTCGCTTGAAGCTTGAAAATTAGCATTTTTAAAGCATTGCTCATCTAAACTTTGTTCTAATTTTATTTCAAAAAAAGCATTTATAGCCTTTTTATACTCTTTTTGAAAAGTCTTTGCCACACCCTTTGCCATAGCAAAATCAAAATTGGGTATAGACTGGCCTCCATGCATTTCATTTTGATTAGCCTGCAAGGCAATGCAAGCTAAAGAAGAGTAAGATCTGATATCATTTGGCTCACGCAAGCTTCCATGTCCTGTGCTAAAGCCATTTTCAAAAAGCTTTAATAAGTCTATTTGACAGCAAGTTTGTGTTAGCATATAAAAGTCTTTATCGTGTATGTGTATATCGCCGTTTTTGTGTGCATTTGCGATATGTTTTGGCAAAATACACTCATCTACATAGTATTTTGCGCCTTCTGAGCCATATTTTAACATCATACCCATAGCACTATCTGAATTAATATTTGCATTTTCTCTTTTTAAGTCAGCTTCTTTAGAATCCTTAAAAGTTAAATCATCATACAAACTTAGCAAATCATAGCTACCATTGCGAATTTGTGCTCTTTTTTGACGGTATAAAATATAAGATTTTGCAGTATTGACTAAGGCATTTTTGATTAAAACTTCTTCAACTTTATCTTGAATTTGTTCTACTTGTATGTGTTTTTCATCCAGTAAAGCTACAACCTCATCGCAAAGTTTATCTAAAAAATCATTATTTAATTTTTCATCTGTGGAATTTATATTGGCTTTGAAAATAGCATTTTTGATTTTAAAAATATCAAATGCAACTTGGCTTTTATCTCTTTTTATAATAAATTTTATTCTCATGGAAATTTTCCTAAAAAATAATCTCTAAGCACTATAAAATAGCACTTTTAAAAGATAAGTTTAGTACAAAAACTTGATGAAAAACTTAAAGAAATAAAAGAAAAATTCACACAAAAAATGTGTGAATTTGATTATTTTAACTCCACGCCTTTTACAGCATAAAGTTTATCAATACCACGATTTCCAAACATTTTATCAGTATTACAATCTCTTTGGATATTCCACTCATCTAGCTCGTGGTGAAAATTTTTACAATTATGGAAAAGATAGGCCATGGTAATTACATTTTGCACATCCCAGCTTGCCACATTATGCTCATACGCATGGCAGTTTTCAAAACAATGTGCCATTCTGATTACATTAGAGGTTTTCCAGTGCAATAAAGAATGATTAAATTTAACACAATTAAAAAACATATAAGACATATCTTTTAAATTTTGTGTATTCCACTTTGATAAGTCTTTGTTGAAATTTTTGCAGTTAAAAAACATACTTGCCATATTTTCGACATTTGAAACATCCCAGCGTGATAAGTCTGCATTAAAACTTTCACAACAATAAAACATATAAGACATATCTTTAGCCTTAGATACATCCCAACGTTCAATACCCAAAAAATCTTTTCTAGTAGAACAATAAAAAACGAATGAAAAATCTTCTATCAAAGAAACATCAATATCTCTTAGAGAAATTCTTTCATTGTGCACCAAATTCATCAACTCATTTTTGTTTTTAACTTTATACATTTTGTCCCTCCTTTTTGTATATTTTAAAAAACAAGTGTGAAGTCAATATAAATTTAATGAAATTAAACAAAAGATTTGGAATATTAATAATTATTAATTTAAAATTAACTTAATATAAACATATATTTATAAAATAATAAATAATTATAAATAAATAGATGAATTTTGATAAAAAATGAAAAAAATAATACTGTGGAGAAAAATATAGAGTGGTGACCCATACGAGACTCGAACTCGTGTTACCGCCGTGAAAGGGCGATGTCCTAACCGCTAGACGAATGGGCCAATTTGCAGTTTGAAGACAAAATTATAGCAATTTTTACTTAATAATTATTTAAGACATCAAAAAATGCCTTAAATATCTATTTCTATCCCTACAGGAGCATGGTCTGAACCAAAAATATCATCTCTTATAAAGGCATTTTTGAGCTTATCCTTTAAGCCATTAGAAATGAAAAAATAATCAATCCTCCAGCCTACATTTCTTTCTCTTGCTTTCATTCTATAACTCCACCACGAATACTTTTCTTTAATATCGCCATTTATATGTCTAAAAGTATCTATAAAGCCTAATTTTAATAAATCATCTATCCAAGCACGCTCAATCGGTAAAAAGCCTGAAGTCTTTTCATTAGCTTTTGGATGAGTTAAATCTATCTCACGGTGAGCAGTATTTACATCTCCACATATTATGATTTCTTTACCTTCTTTTAAAAGCTTATCTAAATACACTAAAAAATCATTATAAAATTTCATTTTAAAGTTTAAACGCTCTTCATCTTTTTGACCATTTGGAAAGTAAATATTAAACAAAACTACATTTTTAAAGCTATGTTCTAAAACCCTACCCTCATCATCATCAAAAAATTCACATTTTTTGACTTCACTATCAAAATTACACAAACTCATTACACCAGAATATCCTGCTCTTTTAGCACTATTTGAATACATATGTTTAAAAGGATACTCATAAATTCTTTTTGGAAATTTATCCTCGTGTGCTTTGATTTCTTGAAAACCTATAAAATCAATTTCTTCTTTTTCAATCCAATCCAGTGCGTTTTTATCACAAATTGCCCTTAGGCCATTTACATTCCATGATAATAATTTCATAAAATACCTTTACCAATCTTCTTTTGTTGCTATTTTATATGTGATTTATTAATTTTATTCAAATAGACTAAGTTTTTATTTTATTCCAAAGGAAAAAAATGCACCTAAAACTTTCATGGACAAAATTTACCTTGCTTAATACGATTTTTATCATGGCGTTTAATTTCCCGTTGTTTGAGTTTGTATATGAAAAGATAGATCAAAACACTATGCTTTTTAGTGTGTTTTTTGGAATTTATTTTTTCTTGGTTTTGGGCGTTTTATCTTTGGTATATTTTCCCTATATCACCAAAATTTTAAGCATATTTTTACTTAGTACTTGTGCTATTTGTAGTTATTTTGTTAGCAATTATGGGGTTTTAATCGATGATCATATGATACAAAATGTCGTTGAAACAGACAATAGGGAATTTTTTTCTTATTTTAATTTTTCCTTTGCTTTGTATATTTTAGTCTTTGTGATTTTTCCTAGTTTGCTTGTGATTTTTACTAAGATTGATTATCAAAGATATTTTTTCAAAAAAAGTGTATTATTTTTGACTTCTTTGGTATTTTGCTTTGCTTTAGTAGCTCTTAGTTCAAAAACACTTTTGCCTTTTTTAAGATCACACAATATCGTTAGAATGTATAATTTGCCATTTTATCCAATATACTCAAGCATAGAATTTACAAAGAAAAAACTAGCAGGTAAAAAAGAACTAACTATCATTTCAAATGATGCAAGTTTAAAAGATACCAATACAACTAAGCTTATGATTTTAGTCATAGGTGAAACTGCTAGAGCGAGTAATTATTCTTTAGGTGGATACAGCACAAATGATACTAATTTTTATACCAAAAATGAACCAAATTTAGTATATTTTAGCGATGTAAGCTCATGTGGAACGGCTACTGCAAGAAGTTTGCCTTGTATGTTTTCAAGACACAAAAGAGTAAATTTTGAAGATGGATTATACGAAGAAAATGTTTTAGATATCTTGCAAAAGGTTGGAGTACAAAGTGTTTGGTTTGGTAATAACTCAGGGGGCTGTAAAGGAAATTGCGATCGTATAAAACACAAACTCATTGCAAAAGATTATGATGAGAGCTTACTTGAACTTGTAAAGCAAGAACTTGAAAATATAAATTCAAATAAAATCATCGTTGTACATTTACAAGGCTCACATGGGCCAACTTACTATAAACGCTACCCAAATACATTTAAAAAATTTATGCCAACATGTGATACAAACGAGCTAAATACCTGCTCACACGAACAAATCATAAACACCTATGATAATACTTTACTTTATACAGACTTTATTATAAAAAGCCTTATAGATATGCTTAAGCAAAATCCTACCAAAGAAGCTTCTTTGCTTTATTTATCAGATCATGGGGAGAGTTTGGGTGAAAATGGAATTTATCTTCATGGTATGCCTTATTTAATAGCACCAAAAGATCAAAAGCATATACCGATGATATTTTGGAGTAAAGATAGTAAATTAAGCCAAGATTTACAAAGCAAAAAAGACTATAAACTTTCTCAAGATAATCTTTTTTCAAGCTTACTGGGGTATTTTGGTATAAATAGCAAAGAATATGAGACAAATTATGATATATTTAGCAAAAATTTAAAGGAAAATCCTTAATGAAGCCAAAATATTCTTTATTTAAAAATGCAAGCTATGCCTTTAGTGGAATTAAATTTTTACTCCAAGATGAAATGGCTTTTAGGATAGAATTTGCCATTATTTTACCTTTGATTTTTGCAAGCTTATTTTTACCTGTGAGTTTTTTAGAGCATTTTGTGCTTGTATTTGTTTTGGTACTAATTTTAATTGTAGAAGCGCTAAATTCTGCTATAGAAGCTTGTGTGGATCTTTGTACGAGCGAATTTCACATCTTAGCTAAAAAAGCAAAAGATTGTGCGAGCGCTGGGGTGTTTTTTAGCGTGGTTTTAGCTATAATTACTTGGAGTTTTATTCTTTTTGATTTGGTTAGAGAATGGATAATAAAGTAAAAATACTATGTGAAAAAATATTTGGTAAAAAACGCTTTGAAATTTTAGAATTTTTAGCCCTTCATGCTAATGAAGATGGCTTTGTCTTTGCAAACATAGAAGAACTTTCTAAACAACTAAACATCAGCAAACCAACCATCATTTCTACTTTTAAATTTTTAGAAGAAAAAGCTTTGCTTGAAAAGCTCAAAAACGGCTTATATAAACTCAAATAGGAGATAAAATGACACTTAAAAACCCTTTGGATATGCATTTACATTTACGCGATGAAAGCATGCTTGAACTTGTAGCTCCATTTAGCGCAAAAGACTTTAAAGCAGGGGTTATCATGCCAAATTTAATCACCCCGCTTACCGAAACAAACGCATTAAAAGCTTACAAAGAACGTATTTTAAAAGCGTGTAAAAATGAAGATTTTACGCCTTTAATGACTTTATTTTTTAAAGATTATGATGAGCAATTTTTAGAAAAAGTCAAAGATGACCTTTTTGCCATAAAACTTTATCCTGCAGGTATCACTACCAACTCAGATAATGGAATTTCAAGCTTTGATATAGAAAAGTTAAAACCTACATTAAATACTATGAGTGAATTAAACATACCTTTACTTGTACATGGAGAAACAAATGATTTTGTAATGGATAGAGAAGCAAATTTTGCTAAAATCTATGAAAAATTAGCTAAAAACTTTCCAAAATTAAAAATCGTAATGGAGCATATTACCACTAAGGTTTTGTGCGATTTGTTAAAAGATTATGAAAATTTATACGCAACTATCACTTTACACCATTTGATAATAACGCTTGATGATGTAGTGGGCGGTAAGATGGATCCGCATTTATTTTGCAAACCTATTGCAAAACGCTATGAAGACAAAGACGCTTTATGTGAGCTTGCTTTTAGTGGCTATGAAAAGGCTATGTTTGGAAGCGATAGCGCACCTCATCCATTACACACTAAAGAATGCTGTGGGTGCGCAGCTGGAGTATTTAGTGCGCCAGTGATTTTACCTGTATTGGCTGAACTTTTTGAAAAACACTCAAATGAAGCAAATTTACAAAAATTTATTTCAGATAATACTTGCAAAATCCATAATCTTAAATTTGAAAAAGATAAAATTATCACTTTAGAAAAACAAGAATGGCAAGTAGCGCAAAAATACGGCGATATAGTGCCATTTATGGCAGGAAAAACTTTAAATTTCAAGGTTATTTAGCCTTGAAATTTAATTAATAATCAGAAGTTTTATCTTAGCTTCTATAAGCTCTTCTACCTCATCTTTTACAAAGCTTTCTAACTCTTGTTTGTTTGCATTAACACCATTCATACTCAAATGCCACAAAGCATTTTCTATCGCACTTTCTTTATCTCTTTTTACCACTCTAGTTTCGTTAAAAACTTCACTTTCATAAGGGATATTTTGCGCATTTAAAAAACCTTGCAAATCCTCTTCATAAAAACCTTTAAAATGCGTGTTAAAATGCTCAAATATAGGATCTAAAAAGCTACTTTTGCGCCTACTTGCCCAGCCTAAATACACCTTTTTAGAAGCTAAGCTTAAAAAAGCTTTATAGTCTTTTTCATTTTGCAAAGCAGGCGACATACTCAAAAAAGCTAAGTCAAAATTTTTATTATTGTTTTTATAAAAGTTTTCAAAGTCTAAATTTAAAGTTTTTATATTTGATATGGCATAAGTTTTTGCATCTTCTTGTAAAATTTCAAGCATAGCACTAGAGCTGTCTATACCTAAAACACTTTTTGCTTTTTGTGCTAAATGCAAAGTCCAAACACCGCTCCCACAACCTATATCCACTACGCTTTTGCCTTGCAAAGACCCAAGTTTTGCAAAAGTAGCTTTTTGAATTTCGTTTAAATTAGGATTATACCTTGCATAGCTTTTTGCTTTTTTATTCCATAAATTCATCTTCACTCCTTATTTTTTCTAATATAGTATAATATTTTTTTGTTTTTAGAAAGGAAAATTATGCGTGTATTGTTTTTGTGTTTGATTTCATTTTTAAGTATATATGCCAAAGATTTGGTAAGTGTTAGTATAGCCCCGCAAGCTTACTTTGTAAAGCAAATTGCTAAAGATACTTTAGATATTAATATAGTCATACCGCCTAATGCAAATGAGCATACTTTCGAATTTAAACCAAGTGGTATTTTAAAACTTGAAAAAAGCGATATTTACTTCACGGCAAATTTGGAATTTGAAAAAATTTGGATTTTAAAACTTAAAGATAATCTCAAAAATACCAAAATCATCTCTACTCAAAATGGCATTGATTTTATACCTTTGCAAGAACATGCTCACGAAGGACACCATCATCATGGAGATGATCCTCACACATGGCTTGATCCACTTTTAGCAAAAACTCACGCTAAAAATATCACCTTAGCACTTATAGAACAATATCCACAAAACAAAGCATTTTATGAGCAAAATTTAGAAAATTTCTTAAAAGAAATGGATGCATTAAATTTACAAATACAAGCTTTATTTAAAAATGCAAAAAACAAGCATTTTTTAGTCTATCATCCATCTTGGGGGTATTTTGCAAAAAGATATCATCTAAGCCAAATTCCTGTAGAAATAGAAGGAAAAGAACCCAAACCAAAAGACTTAGCCAAGCTTGCAAAACTCATACAAAAAGAGCAAATCAAAGCTATTTTTGTACCAAAAGGAGCTAATAACAATACCATTAAAGCTATGGCGAGTAATTATAATCTTAAAATCATAGAACTTGATCATTTGCCAAGTGATTATAAAAATGAGCTTTTAAAAGATGCAAAAAATATAGCAAGCGTTTTACAATGATAAAAATCAATATTAAAAATTTAAACTTTTCATATAATCAAGATGAGGTTTTAAAAAATATCAACCTAAACTATGAAAGCAAAGACTTTTTAGCCATAGTAGGGCCAAATGGCGGGGGTAAATCTACACTTTTAAAACTCATACTAGGCTTACTAAATAGCCATAAAAATATAAACTTTGAAAACTTAAGTTTAAAAGATATAGGTTATGTCCCACAAAATACTTTAGCTAATCCAAACTTTCCAGTGCGCGTGCTAGAAGTGGTGATGATGGGTAGGGTGGATAAAAAATTCTTCGGTTTTTATACCAAAAAAGATCAAGAGCAAGCCTTGCTAGCTTTAGAAAAAGTAGGTATGAGAAATTTTTGGGATAAAAAAATCAACGAACTAAGCGGAGGTCAAAGACAAAGAGTTTATATAGCAAGAGCTCTAGCAAGCGAATGTAAGCTTTTGATCCTTGATGAGCCTACTGCAAGCATAGATACCAAAGGCTCGGTGCAGATTTTTGAGCTTTTGAAAAAATTACACGAAAGTGGGGTTGGAGTGATAGTAATATGCCATGATTTAAATGTAAGCTTAGCTTATGCAAATAAAATAGCGTATTTAAATAAAGAATTATTCTTGCATGAAAACACCCCTGAAAAAAAGGCACATTTACTAGCGCATTTAAGCCAAAATCACACGCATTTTTGTGATGTGGAGCTTAGCTTGGAGCAGTGTTGCTGTGAAGGAAAAAACCATGCTTGAACTTTTATCTAGCTCTTTTATACAAAATGCTTTTTTGGCTGCATTTTTAACTAGCATTGCTTGTGGGATTATGGGGACTTTGATCATGATCAACCGCTTAAGTTCTATGGCAGGAGGCATTACGCATGGGGCTTTTGGGGGTATAGGTATAGCATTTTATTTTGGTTTGCCAGTACTTGTTAGTACGAGTTTATTTACTCTTTTTTTAGCCTTGCTTGTAGCGTTTTTAGTCCAAAAATATCCTTTTAGAAGTGACAATATAGTCGGTGTTATATGGGCTTTTGGAATGGCTGTTGGTATCATACTCATAGACTTAACCCCTGGTTATAATGGAGATTTAATGGGGTATTTGTTTGGTAGTATTTTGTCTGTACCTACGCAAGATATAGTTTTATTTGCAGTGATTGATGTGATTTTTATCATTTTAGTATTGCTTTTTTATCGTCAATTTGAAATTCTAAGCTTTGATAAAGAATTTGCAAGCTTAAGAGGGATTAAAACCAATCTTTTTCACTATCTTTTAATCGCAATGATGGCTTTTTGTATCGTTATAAGTATCAAAGTAGTAGGACTTATACTTGTGATAGCTTTACTTAGCATACCTGCATTTATCGCTGAGAGCTTTTCTAAAAAGCTTGGGCAAATGATGATCATCTCTACACTTTTGAGTATAAGTTTTTGCGTGATAGGACTTTTTATAAGTTTTTATTATAATCTTGCAAGTGGAGCATGCATTATAGCAAGCGCTTGTATAGCTTTTGTGCTTTATCTTTGTTTTAGTGCTTTTTTAAAGAAAAGTTGAAATTTACTTTTACTTTAAAATGCTATTTTCATGCACTCTTAAAAAACTAGCAAATTTTGGCTTGCCATTTTTGGTTAAGCCATTGTATTTAAAAGTGATGATAGCACCAACTGGTGGAGGGTTTAAGCGATCACTTTCTTTAAAACCTGAACCTATCTTAAAACTTACTTTTTTACCCTCAATCACTGCTTCACAAAGCAAAGATCCCATTTTACCTTCAAATTTTCCCTTACCTTCAAAATGCTTTTTTACAACACATTCTGTATCATCAAAAGGTTTTAGCTTAAAAGCATTGTTTGATCTTTTCTTTTCATAAGGTGCGTTGTTTAATCTTATGATCACGCCCTCGCCTTTATGCGAAATGATATCTTGATAAAATTGCTTTAAATGATTTTTATCTTTAATGCGAATTTGTGGGATGATTTTTATATAATCATTTGGATTTTTAGCCAAAAACTTTTTTAAAATATCTAACCTTGCTTCTAAAGTACAAGGATCAAGCTTAAATTCCTCGCAAGCATTTGGCACATCAAAGACATTATAACTTACTTTTTGCCAAAGTTTTTCATCAGGATTTTCTTGGCGTATTAAAGATGAAATTTCTTCAAAAGAAGCTCTTTTTATCCAAAGTTCTCCATCTAATTCAAATTTAGGAAAATTTTTTGTGAAAAATAAAGGGAGTTTTATAGCATTTCCTGCTCTTGTTTGCATAGACTTACCACTCCAAAGACCTCTTATGCCATCGAGTTTTTCGCTCATGAGATAATGGCTTAAATTTACATCTTTAAATGCTTTTTCATCATAAACTTTAAAAAGTAAAATATCTTTTGCAAAAAGAGGATTTAAAAAGAAAATAAAGAGAAAAACAAGGCTTATAAAAAGCCTTGCAGTAAAATTAAAGTGCTTTTTTAGCAGCATCTGCTATTTTAGCAAAAGCAGCTGCGTCATTCATCGCTAAATCAGCTAAGATTTTTCTATCAAGCTCAATGCCTGCTTTTTTAAGACCATTTATAAATCTTGAATAACTAATATCATTTAGTCTGCAAGCTGCATTGATACGTACTATCCAAAGACGACGGAAATCACGTTTTTTGCGACGTCTATCACGATACGCATAAACCAAACTTCTTTCTAATTGTTCTTTAGCTTTTCTAAAGTGTTTGCGGCGACCACTATAAAAACCACGCGCAAGTTTTAAAACTTTTTTATGTCTGCGGCGTCTTACAACACCTGTTTTTACTCTTGCCATATTTATCCTTTCACAAATTGGCGTTCGTTAAACGAATCTTGCCCTTTAAAACAAGGGGAGTTTGAATGACTTTCGTCAAAAACTAAATTTAAGCGAGCTTAAATTCCTAACATTTTTTCAACCGCTTTAACATTGGTTGAGTGAACATACTTAGAAGTGCGAAGATCACGCATTCTTTTAGCAGGTTTTTTAGTCAAAATGTGGCTTCTATAAGCAGCGCCTCTTTTGATTTTATTTTTACCTACTTTGAAGCGTTTAACAGCACTTTTAACGCTTTTCATTTTTGGCATGTGTATCCTTTGGATCAATTTTTTCATAAAAGAAAGCTATCATTTTACTACAACTATGCTTTAGAAAAATTAAATTTTTATGACACAACCTGTCACAAGGATTTAATATGATTTTATTAATTTTATAAAATCCAATAAAGGAGTCAAATGGCAATAGTAATTGGTATTATAGTTATGATAACTACTGCTATATGGGCTATTGTCTGCGGAGCCTTTTGGGCTTTATTTATATTTGTAGTGTGGTGCGTTATTTTACCAAGTTTATTTTTTATAGAAAAATACGGACTTATAAATGTAGTGGTTTCTTACGTGCTAATTTTAGCTGGTGTAATGATACTTACAAGGATAATTAAAAGTAAACAATACTAAAAAACCTTGACAATACGGGGGGGGGGTATTGATATAATTGACATAAAAAATAATAAGGAGGGTTAAATAATATTAAAACATAATTTTCCTTGCACTTCATGTGGAGCATGCTGTAAAAATATTAATGGCATTGAAGAGTTGAAACACTTTAATATAAATGGTGTTTGCATTAATTTACAAGAAGATAACTCTTGTAAAATTTACAACGAAAGACCCTTAGTATGCAGAGTGGAAGATTTTTACAATAAATATTTTAAAGCCACTATGAGCAAAAAGGATTTTTATAACGAAAATATAAAAATATGTAATTTATTGCAAGATAAATTGAAGCTAGATAAAAAATACAAAATAAATTTAATAACAAAGGAGATTTAAAATGGCAGTTCCATTTATTTTAGGCGGAATAGCTTTAGCAACGGGTATATTTGGTGCTAAAAAAGCATACGATGGTTATCAAGATAAGTGTGCAGCAGAAGAGTTAGATAATAATGCTAAAGCTATTTTTAATTATGCAAAAGAAAATTTAGATGTAGCTAGAAAAAATGCTGAACAAGCTTTGGAAAATTTAGGGCATGCAAAGCTACATATTCATCAAAATTCTTTCAAAGAGTTTATTGATATTTTTTCTAAACTTAAAAATGTAGAAAGTAGTGATTTTTCTAAAGATGATTTAAAATTTAATATTAATGAATTTATAGAATTTACCAAAGAAAGTGTAATTGACTTTACAAAATTAGCAGCAGGTGGGATAGCATCTCTTGGTGCTGGGGCTTTAGCTGGTCTTGGAGCTTATGGTAGTGTTGGATTACTTGCAAGCGCTTCTACTGGAACTTTGATTTCTACACTAAGTGGTGCAGCAGCTACTAATGCTACTTTAGCATGGCTTGGAGGAGGTAGCCTAGCTGCAGGTGGATTTGGAATGGCTGGTGGAATGGCTGTTTTAGGTGGTATAGTAGCTGCACCTGTTTTAGCAGTTGGAGGATTTTTATATTCTAAAGTTGGAGAGCAAGCTTTGGACGAAGCAAAAAGTAACCTACATAAAGCAAAAGCAGCAGCAAGTGAAATGGATACTGCAAGAATTGCTACAACAGCAATCGGTTCTATTGTAAATGAATCTCTTATAGCTATACAAAATTTAGATGGAATTTTAATTAAAGAATTACAAACTTTTAAATTAATGATTATAAGAGAAAATGATTATTCTAAATTTACTAATGGTGAAAAAGCATATACTCAATTTATTGTCAATTTAGTGAAAGCAATTAGTGGTATTTGTAAGGTAAATGTACTAACTGAAGATGGCATAGTAAATAAAGAATTTAAAAAAGCTGTCCAAATAGCACAAAATTTAAATAAAGAAATACAAACTATTTAAAAGCGGAATTTCCGCTTTTAAAATAAGGAAGATATCATGAATACTGTATCATTGTTTGATGAATTACTAGAAGAACTAGGGACACAAAGTTTAGCAAGATTACCCATCAATATATTTAATGTCAACTCATATGAAGCCTATATGGAAAGTGCAAAACTTACAACAAATATGCAAAAAGCTACGCAACAACATGGCAACAACCCAAATGGTTTTGGTCAATTTTATGAAACACTAGAAGTTGGTAAAGAAAACATCAGCAACGCATATAATAAAAATAAAAATAGAAGCTTCACAACAGATGAGCTTGCCGAAATAAGCAAAGTCTTCAAAGGAGAAAATATTGATCTATACAAAAAAGAGACAATTTTGGCAAATTATAGCGATGAAGAAATTAAAAATTTGACAAACAATGTCAATCTAGACAACCTAACCAAAACAAATCATACTATAGTAGATACCGTAACTTTAAACGAAAAAGGCGAAATAGCTAAAACAGAACAATTAAAAGCTGTTAATGATAGTATATTTGGAAAAGAATATAATAGATATTTTGAAGCGATTAAAAATGGAAATTTAGACTATATTAAAACTGATAAAGAAACTTACGAAAGGGCGCAAAAAGAAATAGAAAAGTTAGAAAGTGCTATAGAAAAAGCGCCTGAAGAAAAACAAGCTTCTTTAGAAAAAAAACTTCAAGAATATAAAAGCAAATTTTCTTTTCTTACTCAAGGCAATGAGAGAGAAAAAGCTGGCTATACACAAGAAGAAAGCAAAGATAAAACTATTACTATCAAAAAAAGTGATGATATATTTAGCAAAAAACATGAAGATGATTTTAATAAAATTAAAAATGGAGAAATAGATTATATTGTAGTCAATAAAAAAATATATGAAAATGCACAAAAAGAGATAGAAAAATTAGAAAGCACTATAGAAAAAGCATCCGAAGAAGAAAAAGAGTCTTTAAAAAAAGAACTTGAGACAAAGAAAGAGATTTTTAATCATTTAAAGAAAAACGAACCTACAAACCATACAGACAAAGATAAGGCCTTAAAAGAAGTATATATTATTCAAGCAAAACAAGCTGCCACAAATGTTTTTCAAACTGGAGCCAGTGATGCTGGTGTTGTTGTTCTTAGTACATTTGCAAGCGGTGTTATAGCTGAACTTAAAAACGAATTTATAAAAAAAGAACATGAGGATTTTGAAGTAAGATTTAAGCGTTTGTTATCAAGAGTAATTGAAAGCGGGAAAGATGCTTTTATAAGAGGAGCTAGCTATGGTATTATAGATGTTATTGTTGGAATTGCTTCGCAATATTTTAAAAGAATTGGTGGGCACTTAAAAGCTTTGTGGAAAAATTTAAGAAGTAGTTTAAAATCTATATGGAATGCAATATATGCTTATATAACTGGTAAAATTAAAAGTTTTGATGAACTTATAAAAGTGATATTAAAATCTTTGTTTTCAGCTATCATGACTATATTTGCAATTGCCTTAGAAGAACAAATTTGTCAAGCATTAGGTGGAAGTCAATTAGCTCAAATTTTATCCATAGGAATATCCATTTTCATTTGTTCATTAGCTGTGGTTTTATTTTCTAAAACTGTTGAAATAACAATAAATAGCTTTGTTGCAATTTTTGCTAAGGCGAATTTAGCTAAAGCAAGAAGAGAAGAAGTTGAAATGGTTTTTGATAAAATCATGCCTAAAATGATAGAAAACCAAGAATCTTTGGAAATTTTCATAGATGATTATATGCGTGATTTAAAAAATACTAGCAATATGAGTTTTCAAGAATTACAAACCGCCTTAAATAACAGTAACTATACACAAGCAAATCAATCTATTATAAACCTTGCAGAAAAATTTGGTATTGATGATTTATTTAAAACACGAAAAGAATTTGATGATTTTATGTTTAGCAATGAAAATTTAAAAATATAAAAGGAATAAAATGGGATTCTTAGATACTTTAAAATCTATAGCAATTAGTGCAAAATGTGGAATTGGGTGGCACGGAGGAACTTACAGCAATGAAGAAGGAAAACCTCGATGCTATCTTTCAAAAACATGCCCCGACTGTAATGAATATATCAGTAAATACAATCACAACTTTGCAGAAAGAGTTATAACAGATCCGTACTCTTGCAGAGGTTATGAAGAATGTATTTATTGTCAGTACAGAGAATTTGGAACATATCACAAATTTGAAAAAGTAAGAAAAAATGAAAGATGTCAGATAATAGAAAAATGCTCTCAATGCGGAAAAGAGCGTTTGGGTGATATACAGCATTCTTGGGTACAAATTCCTTTTACAAATAAAGATGCATCTATTAATGGAAAAAGAAAATGTAGAGATTGCGGATATATTGAACAATAAACCATGCTAAACAAACTACCTCAACTTTTTTCATTGCTTTTTAGCTATAAATCAAACATCTTTGATATCATCTCAAAGCCAAAGCAAGCTTATACTTACACTAAGCTTGCTTTAGAGCTAAAAGAGCTTTATGAAAAAGAAAATGACAAAACCGAAGCCGCTTTTATCATCCTAGATAGAGTGCTTAAATTTAAAAAAGAAAATCCTGATGATTTTGATGATTTTTTAAAGCTTATTCAAGAGCTTTTAGCCACTTATGAAAACGATCCAAAAACAATCAAACAAAACATCAAAGATTTGCTAAAATAAACAAAAAAAGGTTGTATATGGAAAAAGACAAGCTTTCTACGCGTTTAGTTTCTATACTGCAGTGTTTAAATAATGGCGAGCGTTTTAGCTTAGAAGAGCTTGCACAAGAATTTAATGTCAGCATTCGCACCATACAAAGAGACTTGCATGAACGCCTTGCTTTTATCCCTATAAAAAAAGAAAATGGAAAGTATTTTTTAGAAGGCTATGTTTTAGGAAAATTAAGCTTTAAAGATATACAAAATTTTGCTATTTTAAGCGGTATAGGTAGGCTTTATCCTAGTTTAGATAAAGAGTTTTTAAACGACTTGCTTAATGAAAAAATCAATAAAGCCTTTTTAGTCAAAACCCAAAGCTATGAAACGCTTGATAGAGAAGTTTTTGAAGAACTAAGTGCAGCTATCATAGCAAAACACTCCATTAACTTTTACTACAAAGAAAAACACAGAAAAGCTAATCCATACAAACTCATCAATATTGATCACATATGGTATCTTTTAGCAGATGAAAACGATACTTTAAAAACCTTTACTTTTTCTAAAATCACACAACTAAAAGTGGAAAAGAAAGAAATTTTTACCCCAAAAGAAGAGTTTTTAAAACAAATTCAAAAAGATCAAAGTAATTGGATTAGCAAAGAAAACAAAGAAGCTATTTTAAAGCTTGATAAAAAAGCTAAAGAATATTTCTTAAGAAAAAATGCCCTTACTAAATACGAATTTATAGATGAAGATGAGAATTTTATTTATATCAAGGCATTTTATACTTATGATGATGAACTTTTAAATTTGATAAGATATTGGATACCATATATTAAAATAAACAAACCTATTGCTTTAAAAGAAAAGCTTTTTGAGCAATTAAATGCGTACATGCAAGATTAGCGTTTTTTTAATACATAAAGTTGCTCTTGTATATGCATAGAGCGTTTAGAAAGGTTTCTACTAGCTCTAAAGGCATTATACTTTTGCTCAAGCACAAAGCATTCTCCAAGACTTTGAAGTCTTTTTGTGAAATTTTCTTTTTTTACAAAACCCTCACAATTATAAGAAAGCAATACAATCTTGGCTTTTAAATCATTTATCAAATCAAACAAAGCATCTTCGGCTTTTTTTTCTTTGTTAAAAGCACTGCGGTTCCAGTCTTTTGGTATACCAGAAACCTTTGAAATTTCCTTTGGCTTTTTATAATTAGCGATTAAATTTAACATAAAATAATTTGATCCATAAGGGTGCTGATTATAAGGTGGATCTAAATACGCCACATCAAAGCTATCAAGCTCTTTAGCTAAAATATTTGCATCTTTTTGAAAAACCTCATATTCACAAGTAAAATTTGAAAAAATAGGCATTTTTAAAGCTATATCGCCTTTTATACGACTAAGCGCATTTGCCCCATTTCCTCCAAATTTACCAATGCCATTTTTATCTTTATAAAAACCTTTAAAAACCCCACTTGTGTTTGCATGCACACTTGCTTCATAAATAAGTGGTGCGATGAAGTATTTTTGTATATTACTTGGCAGGCTTGAAATTTTTTCTCGCATAGAGTCTAAATACATCGCATTTTTAAGCGTGTAAAAAACTCTTTCATTCTTTTGGATATACTCATCATCATTTGGTGCATAAAGCTTGCTTATAAAGCCTTTTTTGAGTTTTAAATCAGAAGTTAAAAAAGCGTAATATTTTTGTAATTCTTGTAAAAATTGTGCATTTTGATTGCTTAAATAACACTCATTGATGATTTTAGAATAATCTTCCAAATCATTTGCCATAATAAAACTCGCATAAGGCCTCACAAAACGTGAAACTACCCCAGAGCCACTGAATACATCACAAAAACTAAATTTGTCTTTTTTAAGCTCATTTTGTGCGAATTTAAAGCCTTGATTTAAAAACTCAAGCAAGGATCTTTTATTGCCAAGATAAGTTATGATTTGTTCTTTTAAAAATTGTGGATTTTCTTCTAGCATAAGTTTAAAATACAAGCCTTAGAAAGGCTTGTGATTATTTTTTCTTTTTAGGAGTTACTAGCATATTTACATAGCGTCCTTCGAGTAAAGGCTCTTTGTCTCTATCTGCTATATCTTCAACCATTTGCCAAATTTTTTCAAGCAACGCCACCCCTGCTTCAGGAGAGCCCATCTCACGACCTTTTAAAAACACTCTAAATTTAACATGCTTGCCTTGCTCTAAAAACTCACTTGCATGTTTGACCTTATAATTAATGTCATTTTGAGCGATTTTCACAGAAAGTTTGATTTCTTTTATATCAATAACTTTTTGTTTTTTCTTTGCTTCTTTTTGTTTCTTTTCTTGTTGATAACGGAATTTTCCATAATCCATTATCTTACATACAGGTGGTTTGGCTTCGGGGGCTATCATCACCAAATCAAGCCCTAGTCTATTTGCTATATCTAGCGCTTCATCACTACTAATAATGCCATAAACCTTGCCATCATCACCTATACATCTGATCTCATCTGCTTGAATTTCTTCATTTAGCAATACTTCTTTTTCTTTACTCAAAAGCGTACCTCACTTAATTTCTCCTTTGTTAGGGTTATAAATTCATCTAAAGTCATTGTTTTTTGTTCTTTTGCTCTTCTATCTCTTAAAGCCACACTTTTGTTTGCTACTTCTTCATCACCTAAAACAAGTATCATAGGCACATGTGCTTTTTCAGCGGTGCGGATTTTTTTATTTAAGCTTTCATTTTTATTATACACTTCACTATCAATGCCAAGTTCTAAAAGTTTTCTTGCTATTTCTTTTGCATAATCATGATGATTTTGTGAAATAGGCACTATAGCTACTTGAGTTGGTGCTATAAAAAATGGCAACTCACCCGCACAATGCTCTACTAAAATTCCTATAAATCTTTCAAAAGAACCCAAAATAGCACGGTGAAGCATTACAGGTTGTTTTTTCTCATTATCTGCATCTGTGTATTCGAGTTTAAAACGGCTTGGTAAGTTAAAATCTACTTGTATAGTTCCACACTGCCATTTTCTTTTTAGCGCATCGGTAATTTTAATATCGATTTTTGGACCATAGAAAGCTCCACCACCCTCATCAATGCCATATTTTAAACCTTGTTCATCTAAAGCTTCTTTTAAAGCCTTTGTAGCTATGTCCCAAATTTCATCATCGCCTATTGCTTTTGCTGGGCGTGTTGAAATTTCCATTTCATAATCAAATTCAAAAGCCTTCATCAAAGTATCAACAAAGCTTAGAATTTCTAAAACTTGTTCTTTTATCTGACTTGGCATACAAAAAATATGCGCATCATCTTGAGTGAATTCTCTTACCCTAAAAAGCCCGTGTAAAACTCCACTTTTTTCATGGCGGTGCACCACACCGTATTCAAAAAATTTCAAAGGTAAATCGCGATAACTTCTAACATCACTTTGATAAATTTTAATATGTCCTACACAATTCATCGGCTTAATGCCATATTCTTGCTCATCAATTTGCGTAAAATACATATTTTCTTTATAGTTTGCATAATGCCCACTAATTTTCCACGCATCAGCTTTTAAAAGTTCAGGCCCACGCACAGGCTCATAGCCTCTTAATCTATGTGCTTTATATAGCAAATGCTCTAATTTACTTCTTAATTTTGCACCATTACTAAGCCATATAGGAAGCCCACCGCCTATTTCATCATCAAAGGCAAAAAGCTTCATTTCATTACCAAGTTTTCTATGATCTCTTTTTTTAGCTTCTTCAATGATTTTTAAGTATTCATTTAAACTTTCTTTATCTGCAAAAGCAGTACCATAAATTCTTGTGAGCATTTCTCTTTTTTCATCGCCACCCAAATACGCTCCCGCTACACGAGTAAGCTTGAAAAATCTTAAATATCTAGTATTTGGCACATGAGGTCCACGGCATAAATCTTCAAATTCGCCTTGCTTATAAATACTTACTTTTCCATCAGGAATTCTTAGTAAAACTTCTTGTTTTAAATCATCATTAGCAAATTTTTCTTTAACCTCGGTCTTTGAAAGTTCGTATTTTATGATGTCTAGCTTTGCTTCTGCTAGTTCTTTCATTTTCTTTTCGATTTTACTTAAGTCTTCTTCTGAAATCTTGCTATCAACTCTAAAATCATAATAAAACCCATCTTCTATCACAGGTCCTACGAAAAATTTAGCCTCTGGATATAAACTTTTAATCGCTTGAGCCATTAAATGCGCACAAGAGTGACGGATAACTTCTAAACTTTCTTTAGAATTATCAAAATAAATCGGAGTTAAATTTGTATCATTGTTAAAACTTTGAGTATCTACCAAAGTTTCATTATTTGCATATGCAATTATATCTTTTGTCATTTCTACCCTTAACACTCACTAACCTTGTGAGCTTAAATTAAAATATAAGACTAATTTTAGCTATGAAAAACTTAAACTTTTTTTAAATAAAGGATATTTTTATATTTCAAACACCCGTTCTTGATATATCTAAAGCACCACTCATAAAAAGGTATAAAAATACAAAACCCAAAACTATCCTATAAATTCCAAAAGGTATAAAGTTTATCTTGCTAATTAATTTTAAAAATATTTTAATTACCACAAAAGCCACTATAAAAGCTGTTACAAAACCTATAGCTAAAGGAATGAAATTATTCATATTACTTAAAACCTGTGGTTCTTTATAAATGCTATAAGCTGTTGCAATAATCATGGTAGGAATTGCAAGTAAAAATGAAAATTCAGAAGCCACTTTACGATCAAGCCCAAGCAATAAGCCACCTATAATACTTGCTCCACTTCTTGAAGTACCTGGTATGATAGCAAGAGCTTGGGTTAAACCTATCAAAAAAGCTTGTTTATAACTTACCTCATCTAAAGAGTGGATTGTATAGTCTTTTTTTCTATGTTTAAGCTCTATGATGATAAAAACAATCCCACCAATGATTAACATAGTAGCCACGGTATAGCCATTAAATATCTCTTTTAAAAACTTATATGCTATAAAACCCACTCCACCTGCAGGCAAAAAGCCCACAGCAAGTTTTAACCAAATATCAAGTTTTTGAGTTAGTTTATCTTTGAAAATAAAAATCACCGCTAGTATAGAACCAAGCTGAATAATGATGAAAAAACTTCTCCAGAAATCATCTATATTTAAACCCAAAATTTCAGCACCCAAGATCATATGCCCTGTAGATGAAACAGGTAAGAATTCTGTCAAACCTTCGATAATCCCTAAAATCAAAGCATAATAATAATCTAAATTCATTTTTTAAGTACTCTTCTTGCAAAAATTAGCATAATCGCTACAAAAACTATAAAACCTATAATCCCATCGTCTTTAAATGAAGTTGCAATAGCAAGTGGATCTTCAGCCCCACCTCTACTAATAGAAAGCACAGTTAAACCAGCTATTAGCACTCCAAATAAACTCTCACCTACTATCAAACCAGAGGCAAATAAGGTTCCTTTTTGCTCATGCTCTTGAATGAGTTCTTTTTTATGTGCATTTTTAGCATATCTTTGCTCTAAACGCTTTTTGATTAAATACGCTAATAATCCACCTATAAACAAAGGCATATTAACAGCAGGTGGTAAATATATACCTATACCCACAGCTAAAGGTGGCAAAGACATATTTTTCTTTCTTAATAAACGATCAATGATGATTATACCAACGCCCACAAAAACACCTGCTATAATATAACTCCAATCGATATTAGCGTTAAAAATGCCTTGTGCTATAGTACTCATCAAATTTGCTTGTGGTGCAGCAAGTGCATTTGCCTCATCCATTCCTTCTCTTGGCATTGCACCCACAAAACCATAAGCTTGATATAATAAATTTAACACAGGAGCGATAGCCAAAGCTCCAAACACACAACCTATAATCAAAGAAACTTGCTGTTTCCAAGGAGTTGCACCCACTAAATAGCCAGTTTTTAAATCTTGTAAATTATCGTTAGAAATAGCAGCAGTTGCTAAAATAACACTAGTAGTAAAAATAGCAAAAGCGATGGCAAATTTAGACATTAAAGGATCGCTAAATAAATCTACTTGATAACCCAAAAGTAAAATAATCAAAGAAGAAATCATAATCCCAATAAGCCCTATACCCGAAATAGGAGAAGATGATGAACCCACCAAACCTGCCATATATCCACAAGCAGAAGCTACAAAAAAGCCTATAAAAATAGCCACTAAAGTTCCTACTAAGGCAAAAAGAATTTGATAGCCACTTGCTAAATTTGAATCAGCCACAAAAGCATAAAATGAGACAAACAAACCTATACACATAAGTACAAATAAACCTAGCATAGCTTTTAAAGATAAATCCATATCTTTAGGATCTTGTGAAAGATTTAACGAGGTTTTTTTAAGCATATTTTTCATGCCATCATATACAGGTTTTGCAAGTTCTATTAAAGTCCATAATGCTGCTATGGCAATAGCTCCTGTGCCTATTAAACGTACTTTTTGAGCCCAAATTTGATTAGCTATATCAAGTGCACTTAAACTCGCGTCAAAACTTTCTTTAGCAGAAAAATATGGCACAAAAACCATCCAAGCAAGCACCATACCCGCAAGCAATGCAACACCTCCAGCTATACCTACTAAGTATCCAGCACCCAAAAGTGCCACTGAATAACCCATAGAAAAGCCAAAAGTCATTTTTTGCCAAATAAATGCAAAACTACTTCCACTTGAAAGTAGTTTAAAACCACTTGAAAAAAGACTTATCACAGAAGCAAAAGCCACGCCAAGTGTGATTTCTTTTAAGCCTACTTTTCCTTTTTTATCAGCTTGATCTTTATTAGCTACTTTTAAAATTTCAGCAGCAGCTCTTCCTTCAGGATAAGCTAATTTACTCTCTACCACCATAGCTCTACGCAAAGGTATGGTAAAAAGCACGCCCAATCCACCCCCACAAAGACAGAGCATAAAAGTAAGCCAAAGTGGAAATTCAAACCAATATCCACACATAAAAAGACCTGGTATAACAAAAATCACAGCCGAAAGCGTACCTGCGGCTGAAACTTGAGTTTGAACCATATTATTTTCTAAAATATTAGAGTCTTTAAAGATTTTTAAAACAGCCATTGCAATCACAACAGCAGGAATAGAAGTAGAAAAAGTAAGACCAACTTTAAGCCCCAAATATACATTTGAGGCGGTAAAAATAATCGTTAAAATACTTCCTAGTATTATACCCCTAAGCGTAAGCTCCGGTAGTGAGTTTTTTGTATGCATTTTGTTTCTCCATTTTTATTGACAACCTTCACATTCTATAGTTCTATCAACCACATCATCATTTACTTTTTGACTATCAGGGCTTTCGCTTCTTAGATAATAAGTTGATTTAACACCTAATTCCCAAGCAAGTTGATAAATTTCATTTAAATATCCACCGCTTGCTTTATCTAAAGAAACAAAGATATTTAATGATTGACCTTGATCAATCCACTTACCACGAATCGCTGCTGCTTTTACTAAGATTTTTTGATCAAGCTCATAAGCAGGGGTATAATACTGCCAAGTATTAGCACTTAGATTTGGCACCACAGTTGGTATCATACCGCTTAAGTTTTGCTCAAACCATTTTCTTTTATATACAGGCTCAATTGTTTGAGTAGTACCCACTAAAATAGAGATAGAAGAAGTTGGCGCTATAGCCATTAAATAACCATTTCTTATACCATCTCTTTTTAGTTTTTCTCTTAATTTTTCCCAATCACACTCACTTTGATCAAATAAACCTTCACTTGCGGTAAGCTTTTTGGCATTTTCGTTTGCTACATCAATTGGCACTATACCTTTACTCCAATTTGATCCTTCAAAGTCAGGATAACTTCCTTTTTCTAAGGCTAAATTTGAGCTAGCTAAAATAGCCTCATAACTAATCATTTCCATAATGCGATCAATTTTTTCAAAATGTTCATTAGAACCCCAATAAATTTGAGCTTCAGCTAGCATTTGCGCTTCACCCATCACACCAAGTCCTATAGCGCGTGATTTTAGGTTGGTATTTTTAACCTTTACATGAGGATAAAAATTTAAATCAATCACATTATCAAGCATTCTTATTGCTGTTGGCACTACTCTTTGGATATCTTCTTTGGTATTGATTTTACTTAAATTTATACTTGCAAGATTACAAACTGCGGTTTTTCCTTCGTTTTTGTATTTTTCTACTATATAGACTTTTTTACCATTAATACTATCTAAAGTAGAAACTTTTTTAGCAAGCTTTTTATATCCTCCATCTATTGTAAGCTCTTCATCCTCATCTAAATGAAGTTCTGTTTTATCATCAAATACGATTTTGATTTGATAATAATTTGGTTCTGTATTTTGAAAAATTTCTGTACATAAATTTGAACTTCTTATAATTCCTGCGTGAGAATTTGGATTTGTTCTATTTGCACTATCTTTAAAACACAAAAATGGCAAGCCGCTTTCAAAATAAGATAAAAGTATTTTTTTCCAAAGCTCTTTAGCATCAACAATTTCTTTGACTATGCTTTCATCTTTTTCAAATTCTTCATATTTTTTCTCAAATTCTTCACCGTATAAATCACACAAACTTGCTGTATCAGCAGGATCAAAAAGCGTCCATTTACCATTTGTCCTTACTCTTTTCATGAACAAATCATTAATCCACAAAGCAGGGAAAAGCTCATGCGCTCTTCTTCTTTCTTCACCTGAGTTTTTACGCAAATCTAAAAAGTCATTAATATCCATATGCCAAGGTTCAATATACACAGCAATTGCGCCTTTTCTAGTACCAAGTTGATCAACAGCTACTGCTATATCGTTAGTGATTTTTAAAAATGGTATAATCCCACCTGCTGCATTTTTATGCCCATCTATGCTTCCGCCCATAGCACGCACCTTAGACCAATCCCAGCCTATACCACCACCAAATTTAGATAAAAGTGCCATTTCTTGATAAGAATCAAAAATCCCTTCTATATTATCAGGCGTGCTTCCTATATAACATGAACTTAATTGATGTCTTGTGGTTCTTGCATTTGAAAGGGTTGGGGTTGCAAGCATTACTTCAAAAGTTGAGATTAAATCATAAAATTTCTTAGCCCAAGTTTGAGAATCTAGCTCATTTTGCGCTAAAAACATCGCAATAGCCATAAACATTTGTTGTGGTAATTCTATAGGCATACCCTTAGAATCTTTAATCAAATATCTATCATACAAAGTTTTTATACCAAGATAAGTAAATTGTAAATCGCGCTCTGGCTTGATATAAGCATTAAGATCATCTAAATCATATTTTTCTTTTAAACCAATTAAAATCCTACCTTCTTTTTCACCTTTTTCAAGATATTCTCTTAAATGTTTATATCCATTATAACCACTTACTTTTTTATATAAATCATATAAAAATAATCTTGCAGCAACAAAGGTCCAATTAGGTCTATCAATATCTATTTTATCTACTGCTGTTTTTATAAGAGTTTGTTGGATTTCTTCTGTTGTTATGCCATCACGAAATTGAATTTTTGCATCTACTTCAAGCTCACTTTGGCTAACATTTTCTAAATTTGCCACCGCATCAGTGGTATATTTTTTAATTTTAGAAACATCTAACTCTTCAGTTCTTCCATTTCTTTTTAATACTTTCACTCACAACCCCTAGTTTATTATTTAAAAGTTCTTGCAAAAATTTTATCTACATTTTTGGTATAGTAGTTATAATCAAAACAATTTCTAATATCTGCTTCACTTAAAGACTTTTTCAAATCCTCATCAGCTAATAAAGCTAGCAAAAACAAACTCTCGCCTTTTTCATTTAAAGCAGGCTTACCATTTTGCAAATCAGCCCAAACTTTCATAGCATTTCTTTGAACGATTTTATAAGCTTCTTCTCTGCTTATACCTTTAAATGGAAGTTCAAGCAACACTCTTTGAGAGAATACAAGTCCTCCGGTTAAATTTAAATTTTTCATCATATTTTCTGGATACACCAAAAGCTTTTCTATCACACCACATAATCTTGAAAGCATAAAATCAGTCGTGATAAAAGCATCAGGTAATACAAATCTTTCTACACTAGAATGTGATATATCTCTTTCATGCCACAATGCTACATTTTCTAAAGCAGGTGTTACATAAGCTCTTATCATCCTGCAAAGACCGGTGATATTTTCACTTAAAACAGGATTTCTTTTATGAGGCATAGCTGAGCTTCCTTTTTGTCCTTGAGAAAAGTATTCTTCAGCTTCATATACTTCTGTTCTTTGAAAATGGCGGATAGCAACAGCAATTTGCTCACAACTTGAAGCTAAAACAGCTAAAGCCGAGATAACCTGTGCATAGCGATCTCTTTGTATAACTTGGTTTGAAACTGGTGCTGGCTTAAGATCTAAGTTTTTACAAACTTCTTCTTCAAATTCAAGCGGAGCATGAGCAAAATTTCCCATGGCACCGCTAATTTTTCCATAGCTAATCACTTCTTTTGCATGAATGATTAAATCTTTTGCATGAACTAGCGAATCATACCAAATAGCCAAAACTAAGCCAAAAGTTATAGGTTCTCCATGAATTCCATGACTTCTTCCTACCATTAAGGTGTTTTTATGCTCATATGCTCTTGTTTTAATCGCTGCTAAAACTTGATCTAAATCTTGCAAGATTAGTTCTAAACTATCTTTAATCTGCAAAGCAACTGCAGTGTCAATACAATCTGAACTTGTCATTGCATAATGTACAAAACGACTTTCCTCGCCCAAACTTTCACTTACACTAGTTAAAAAAGCGATAACATCATGTTTGGTAGTTTTTTCTATCTCATCTATTCTTGCTATATCAAATTTTGCATTTTTTATAATTTTTTCACAATCATCATCTTTAATAAGACCAAGTTTATTCCATGCTTTCACGGCAGCCAATTCTACTTTTAACCATGCATCATATTTTGCTTGCATGTCCCATTTTTTAGCCATGATTTCTCTACTATATCTTTCAACCATTTTCAAGACCTTTTTTTATATAATTTTTATGAAAAAAATAGCTTGAATTTTATTATAAATTACCTAAGAAAGTTATTAAATGGCATATATAAAAAAGAAACTATCAAATAATGGAAAAAAGGCATTTAGACTACTTATGGATGAGTTAAAAATCTCTATGTGCGAAGCACAAAAACTCATTGATAAAAAAAGACTATTTTGTAATGGAAATTTAGTAGAAGAAAAAAACAAATTTTTAGATGGATTAGTGGAATTAATCGTATATGAAAATAACCCTAAAGGATTGGAAATAGTTTATGAAAATGAAGATTTTGCCATCGTAGAAAAACAAAGTGGAGTGCTAACTCATCCTAATGGACGCAATTGCGCTTATAGTCTTTGTGATGAAATTTGGCATTTATGGGGTGAAAAAGCTTGCGTGGCTCATAGATTAGATAAAGAAACAAGTGGACTTTTACTCATAGCAAAACATAAAAATGCACAAATTGAGTTAAAAACCATGTTTGAAAAAAGATTAGTTCAAAAAAGCTATCTTGCTCTAGTAAAAGGAAAAACTAAAAAAGAATTTATAGTAGATAAAAGTATGGATTTAGCTAAAGACTATGATACAGTCAAAACTAGAATGCATATTTGTGAAAATGGTAAAGAAGCTTTAACGCAATTTTACACTTTAGAATATTTTGAAAATTTAGATGCTAGTTTAGTTTTAGCTAAACCTCTAACAGGCAGACAACACCAAATAAGACTACATTTGTTTCATGTGAAACATAAAATTTTAGGTGAACCTTTATATGGTTTAGAAAAAATGCAAATAGAGCGAATACTTGATGGAAAAATGAGTGATATAAAAAGAGCTCAAATCACAGGTGCTAAAAGACTGCTTTTACACTCTTTTAGCTTAGAATTTACATATAAAAATCAAAAATTTTTGATACAATCTCAAAAAGATATAAAAGATGAGTTTTTGAAAAATTTATATTAATCTTTTTCTAATTTTAAAACTTTATCAGTTTGGATTGCAACTGCAATTTGCTTAGCTGGTTTACTATAATCTCTACAATAATCACAAGATTTGTAAAAATCTTGAGAATAAAATTCAAAAAATCTTTCTTTAGAATTCTCTAAATTTAAAAAATCACCATCAAATTCTTCAAGCCCTTTTAAGCGAGATAAGGAGCTTGATATAGGGCAAACAAAAATAGCGCCTTTAGGTGCTAATTGTTTATTTTCTAAGCCCTCAGATGTCATCAAACTTACACATGGCATTTGACAATTACGATAATTTTTGATTATATCTTCTTTACTTCTACCACGTTTATAAATTTTTTCAGGATCACTCCAAGTAGAATTTTCACCACTAGAGTCCATAGAAAATGGAATTTTATTTTCTTTTAATTTTCTTAAAATGCTTTCTTGCTTTAATGGAATTTTTAAATTTGGTGATCTTTTGTAATCTGAAATCGTAATTTTTCTAACTTTATTAGATTTTTTTAACTTACTCATCAATTCATCTTTAAAATCAATAGTTGCATTAGTGACTAAAGAAAAAGTTAGTATTTTCTTTTGAACATCTAAATAATCAATCAATTGTGGTAAATCCTTAAACAACAAGGGTTCTCCACCTATGATTCTAACTCTTGCGATAGAATCTACCTTAGATAAAAGTAACTCTAATGATTCTATAATGCCCTCTAAAGTACAAGCATATTGATTTGATGGTGAAAAATACTGCATTAAATTATTACATGATTCGCAACGCAAAGTACATCTTGTAGTTAAAACTAATTCTAAATAAGGAATATCCACCTTACCCTCTAAAACCCTCTTTTCGAAGTATTTTTTCAAATAAAATTTTTTCATCAAAGCAGCATAAGGAACTTTAAAAATTCTAGCAATTCCTCTTTTGCCATTTAAATACGAAAAATACCAAGAAATATTTGGCTTTATATATCTATTTTGAAATAATTGGTTTTCTAATAATTGTTTTTTATCTACCATTGTTTTTCCCTTCATTCTTTAATACATAAATAATCCCACCAAGTCCTATGATCACCACTATACTTATAAAAATAAGCTGTGCTATATCTAAAAAAGTCATTGTTTACTCTGCCTTTCTTTAAGCTGTCCGCATGCAGCTGAAATATCAAGTCCTTTACTTTCTCTTATCGTACAAGTAACACCTTTTGCACTTAAATAATCTTGAAATTTAACCGCATTTTCAACACTTGGTCTTTTATATAAACTTCCTTCGTGTGGATTAAAAAGTATTAAATTTACTTTAGCTTTTATACCATTTAAGAGCTTGACTAGTTCTTTTGCGTGTTCTATTTTATCATTTATTCCATCAATTAAAAGGTATTCAAACATCACTCTTTTACGCTGATCTATAGGAAAATTTCTCACCGCTTCCATAATACTTGCTATATTATAAGCTTTATTAATAGGCATTAATTCACTTCTAAGCTCATCATTTACAGCATGGAGCGAAATAGCCAAAAGTACACCTAAATTCATTTCTCCAAGCTCTTTAATCTGTTTTGCCAAACCACTTGTGCTTATAGTTTGTCTTCTAGGGCTTATCGCTAAGGCATCATTATCGGCTAAAATTTTAACTGCCTTAGAAACATTTTTAAGATTATCCAAAGGTTCTCCCATACCCATATAGACTATATTAACCCTTCTTTCATAAGGTATGTTGTTGTGTTTTTTAATCCATAAAATTTGTCCTACTATTTCTCCTGCACTTAAATTTCTTTTCAAACCACCTTTTGCAGTAAGACAAAAACTACACCCACTTTTACATCCCACTTGAGAGGAAACACAAATAGTATATCTTGCATGTTTGATGATTTTTCCATTTTCATCTACAAGTTCTTCTTTCATTGGTAGCAAAACAGCTTCTATTTTTTTACCATCCAAAAGTTCAAAAAGATATTTTATACTACCATCTTTGCTTTTTTCATCTTTCACACATTTTAAAGGTGAAAAATGAAAATTTTCTTGCAAGTGTGCTCTAAAATCTTTTGGCAAAGATGACATTTGTAAAAAATCATCTGCATATTTTTTATACACCCATTCAAAAATTTGCTTTGCCCTAAATTTTGGCTGGACTAAATTTTCTAATTCTTCTTTAGTAAGGTCTAATATATTTTTTAATTCACTCAATTTTTTTCCTATATAAGTTTTTTATCTAACAAAAAATCTTTTAATAATTCTTTTGCCTTTTGATGGTTTTTTAAAAAATCCTCATGTGCAAATTCATTACAAAAATTTGTCGCACATAAATAACAAATTCCTTCTATCTCTTGCATTTTTGCACAAGAAAGCACTGCGTATGCTTCCATATTTTCTATATGTACACCCTTTTTAAAAAATTCTTGGGCGATATTTTCATCTTTACAAATATAATTTGAAGAATTAATCATAGTTTCATGTGAAACATTTAATCTAATCTCATTTGCTATAGGCGTATAAAAACTATCAAATAAATCTGCGTATTCTAAATTCGCTGCGTTAGAACTTTCATAAATATCTAAAATTTTTCCTTCTTGGTAAATTCCACATGTACCTATAAAAACCACTCTATCTACTTTTACTTGACTTAAAATTTTACCTAAAGAAAAAGCAGAATTAACTAAGCCTATACCTATACTTTGTGCAAATTTAAAATCCTCATTTCCTCCTGCACATACTATAAGATTTTTCAAAAATTAACCTTTATAAAAAATAATTCAAATTTTATCTAATTAGCGCTTAAAATAATGCTATAATTAATATTTTTTAGATAAAATAAATTTATGATAAAAGCAAAAAAACATTTTGGACAAAATTTTTTATGTGATAAAAGCGTGGTAGATAAAATCATCCAAGCCATACCCAAAGATACTAAAAATATAGTTGAGATTGGGCCTGGCTTAGGTGATTTAACGCAAGAACTTTTGAAAATCCCACAAGCTCATATTAGAGCTTATGAGATTGATAAAGATTTGATTCCTATTTTAAATAAAAAATTTCAAAATGAGATTGAAGGTGGAAATTTTGAGCTTATTCATCAAAATGCAAGTGATGCTTTTGATCAAGGAAGTTTAAGCGATAAAGAGTACTTTTTGGTAGCAAATTTACCATATTATATTGCTACAAATTTGATTTTAAAAGCCCTAGAAGATCAAAATTGTCTTGGGCTTATAGTAATGGTGCAAAAAGAAGTAGCACAGAAATTTTGTGCAAATGAAAAAGAAAGTAATTTTTCGGCTTTAGGGGTGCTTTGTGCATTGATATGCCAAAGACAAATGCTTTTTGATATACAACCACAAAGCTTTAATCCTCCACCAAAAGTTACTTCAGCTGTAATGAAGTTAATAAAAACTACTCATTATCAGCAAAAATGTGAAAATATAGAAGCTTTTAAAGAATTTCTTAGAGCTTGTTTTCAAAATCCTAGAAAACAACTCTTATCTAATTTTAAAAATAAAAAAGAAAAAATTTTAAAAGCATTTGAAGCACTAAATCTCTCTTCTACCTCAAGAGCTCATGAAATTAGCGTTGATTCATACCTTAAAATTTATGACTATTTAAAGGATGACTATGAGCGAAGAAAACAAAACTCAAGAGCAAAACAAAACTAAGAGATTTAATAAATTTAGAAACAAAAGAAAAAAAGATTCACAAAATCAAGATCAAAATAGTGAAAATAAAAACGGAACAAAAGTAGAAAATACTCAAACTGAAGCTAGCGAAGAAAAAAAGAAAAAGAAAAAAAATAGAAATTTACCTTCTAAATTAAGTGGCAATGAAGAATGGCAAATAGAACTTGCCAAAAGTATAGAAGCTAATAAAATCATGCACGAGCTAAGACTCCACCCTTTAAAACACAACAACTCAAGCGAACATAAAATTCGTATTACACCTTTGGGTGGACTTGGAGAAATCGGTGGAAATATCACTGTTTTTGAAACCAACAATGATGCGATTATCGTTGATATAGGTATGAGTTTTCCAGATGGAACCATGCATGGAGTAGATATTATCATACCTGATTTTGACTATGTAAGAAAGATTAAAAACAAAATTCGCGCTATCATCATCACTCATGCCCATGAAGATCACATTGGTGCTGTGCCGTATTTTTTCAAAGAATTTCAATTTCCTATCTACGCAACACCTTTAGCACTAGGTATGATTTCAAATAAATTTGAAGAACATGATTTAAAAGCTGAGCGTAAATGGTTTAGACCTATAACAAAAAGACAAATTTATGAAATAGGTGAATTTAGCTTAGAATGGATTCACATAACCCACTCTATCATCGATGCTTGTGCTTTAGCTATTAAAACTAAAGCAGGAACCATCATACACACTGGCGATTTTAAAATAGATCAAACACCAATTGATGGTTATCCAACGGATTTAAGTCGTTTAGCTCAATATGGCGAAGAAGGCGTGCTTTGTCTTTTAAGTGATAGCACAAATTCATATAAAGAGGGTTATACAAAAAGTGAAAGCTCCGTAGGACCTACTTTTGATCAAATTTTTGCCAAAACTAAAGGCAGGGTGATCATGAGCACCTTTAGTTCTAATATCCACCGTGTATATCAAGCTATTAGCTATGGTTTAAAATACGGCAGAAAAGTGTGTGTTATAGGACGTTCTATGGAAAGAAATCTCTATACCACTATGGAACTTGGCTATATCAAACTTGATAGAAAAATTTTCATTGACGCTGATGAAGTAAGCAAATACAAAGACAACGAAGTGCTAATTGTCACTACAGGAAGTCAAGGTGAGACCATGAGTGCTTTATATAGAATGGCAACTGATGAGCATAAATTTATCAAAATCAAACCTAGCGATCAAGTTATCATTTCAGCTAAAGCAATACCAGGCAACGAAGCAAATGTTTCTGCTGTGCTTGATTTTCTTTTAAAAGCAGGAGCTAAAGTAGCTTATCAAGAATTTAGCGAAATCCATGTAAGCGGACATGCTAGTATAGAAGAGCAAAAACTCATGCTAACTTTGGTAAAACCTAAATTTTTCTTACCAGTGCATGGAGAGTATAATCATATCAATAAACACAAAGAAACTGCTCTAAAATGTGGTATACCTGAAAGAAATATTTACTTAATGAGTGATGGGGATCAAGTAGAGCTTTGTCAAAAATACATCAAACGCGTAAAAACAGTTAAAACAGGAAAAGTCTTTGTAGATAATCAAATCAACAAACAAATCGCAGATGATGTGGTAATTGATAGACAAAAACTAGCAGATAGCGGTATAGTTGTCATCATCGCCCAGCTTGATAAAGCAAGTAAAACACTAATTAATAAACCAAGAGTATTTAGTTATGGCTTGGTAGCTGATAAACAAGATGGAGCATTCTCAAAAGAAATGAGCGATGTTTTAAGTCAATTTTTCCCAAATGTAAAAGATGAAATTTTAGATAATCCAAAAGTTTTAGAAGCTCAAATTAGACAAGTACTAAGAAAGCATATTTTTAGAAAAATCAAAAAATATCCAACCATAGTACCAACTATTTTTGTGATGTAAAGAAAAATTATGAGAATTAATAAATTCATCTCACACAATAGCAAATATTCTCGCCGTGAGGCTGATGAGCTAATCAAGCAAGGCTTAGTAAAAATCAATAAAAAAACAGCCTTACTAAGTGATAGCGTAAATGCTGAAGATAAAGTTTTTATCAATGGTAAAAAGCTTCATAAGAAAACACAATTTTCAGTCATTATTTATCACAAACAAAAAGGCGAAATAGTTAGTAAAAAAGATGATAGAGGTAGAAAAACCATCTATCATACCCTGCCAAAACAATTTAGCACTTGGCTTAGCGTGGGAAGACTTGACTTTGCAAGCGAGGGATTGCTTTTGTTAACTGATTCACCTGTGATAGCAGATGCGCTTATGCATAGTGATTTAGAAAGAGAATATTACTTAAAAGTAAAAGGTAATATAGATAAAAATGTCATCGAAGCTATGCAAAATGGCTTAGAAATTCAAAATGAAAAAAAGGGAGCTCATGCTAAAACCAAAATAACCTCAATGAGTTTTGCTCCATTTTTAGGCTTTGAAATTTTTGGCTCAAGCGGAGGCTATACAAAGCTAAAAGTAATCATTAATGAAGGTAAAAATAGAGAACTAAGACGCTTTTTTGGGCATTTTGATTTAGAAGTGATGGATCTTAAAAGAGTAGCTTTTGGAGCATTAGATCTTGGTATGTTAAAAGCAGGAAAATATCGTTATTTGGAAAATGGTGAGTATGAAAAACTACGCGATTTTTTAAAGTCAAATAATATAAAATATTAAATTCACATTATTTCCACAAAGAATTTTTATAATTTTTCAAAATATTTAAAAAAGGAAAAATTAATGAAAATTCTAACTACTCTTTTTAGTGTAATTATGGTTTTTATTGCAGTCACACATGAAGAAACTCTTGCGGAAAAATTAGAAAATCAATGTCAAGATCAAAAATCTTGCATAGTAAAAGCCATGAATATGATTAATTGATACTTTAAAATTACTTAAATTAATTAAATTTTAATTTTAATCTTGTATAATTAGCAATTTAATTTATATAAAAAAGGAAAATTATGGCAAACCATAAATCTGCTGAAAAAAGAGCAAGACAAACTATCAAAAGAACTGAAAGAAATAGATTTTATAGAACAAGATTAAAAAACATTACAAAAGCGGTTCGCGAAGCAGCAGCAAACAATGACAAAGAAGCTGCACAAAATGCACTAAAAGTAGCTAATAAAAGCATTCACGCTATGGTAAGCCGTGGATTTTTGAAAAAACAAACTGCATCACGCCGTGTGAGTAGATTAGCATTATTGGTAAATAAATTAGCATAATTTTTAATGTTAGCTGATAAACTCAAACCTTTTTTAGCACGCTTTGATGAGTTAAATACTCTTCTTAGCGATGTTAATATCTCTAATGATATTTCTAAAATGACAGCTCTATCTAAAGAGCAAAAGAATTTAGAACCCATAGTAGAAAAAGCAAAAGAATACCTTAAAACTTTAGATGAAATCGAAGAAAATAAAATTCTTTTATCTGATGCAGAACTAGGGGAGCTTGCAAAAGAAGAGCTTAAAAATCTCGAAGTCTTAAAACCACAACTTGAAGAAGAATTAAAAATTCTTTTATTGCCTAAAGATCCAAACGATGATAAAAATATATTTTTAGAAATTCGTGCTGGAACAGGAGGAGATGAGGCTTCTTTATTTGTTGGGGACTTAGTAAAAGCCTACATACGCTATGCTGAAAATCGTGATTATAAATACGAAATCGTAAGTTCTAGCGAGGGTAGTGTAGGGGGATTTAAAGAAATTATCATTCTCATCAAAGGAAATGGAGCTTATTCAAGATTAAAATACGAAGGTGGAACGCACAGAGTTCAAAGAGTACCTGAAACAGAATCTCAAGGTAGAGTTCATACTTCAGCTATTACAGTGGCTATTATGCCAGAAGTTGATGATGTTGAAATTCAAATCAATCCAAATGATTTAAAAATCGATGTAATGCGTAGTAGTGGTCATGGAGGACAAAGCGTTAATACCACAGATAGTGCTGTAAGAATCACTCATATTCCAACAGGTATAGTTGTAGTAAATCAAGATGGCAAAAGCCAGCATAAAAACAAAGAAAGTGCTATGAAAGTCTTAAAAGCAAGACTTTTTGAAATGCAAGAACAAGAACGCTTAGCAAAAGAAAGCGAAGCAAGAAAATCACAAGTTGGAAGCGGCGATAGAAGCGAACGTATACGCACTTATAATTTCCCTCAAAATAGAATTAGCGATCATAGAATAAATCTTACTTTATATAGACTTGATGCGATTTTAGAAGGTGGTCTTTTTGATGAGATCATCGAACCATTAATCGCTTATTACCAAGCAGAAGCTTTAAAACAAGAAAATTTATAATTTCGTATTTATC